>JAOZRY010000603.1 GCA_029939965.1 Bacteroidales bacterium
CAAATTCGTGGGGTAAGAAAGTTCATGGCCGCTGGATTGAATTGGGCGAACAATTGATAACAAAATATAACGATGGATACATTAAAGGGGAAAATGGAAAAATTGAAGATGTAGGTTACCCCGATACCTGGAAAGATGAAATTAACCAGCTATATCCTGAAAAATTTAAAATACCGGATTGGAAAAATGACCAAAAACAAGATAAACTACCCTATTGATTTTTACTATATTATCCAGCATTATTCACTAATTTTGCAAATCATTAAAAATGAAATATTAAATTACAATAACAACGGATAATACTAAATCATTTAACAGAAAATAAAATGACTGAAAAACCAAAAAAGAACTCCAAACCAATAATATATATAGTATTACTGATAATTTTCCTGCTTCTTCTAACGGTAGCTGGGTATCTATATGTCGATAAATCCTCAGAGGTTGATAATCTGGTGATTGAAAAAGAGCAAATTAGAAACGATTTGCAACAGGAATTGGACAAATTAATGGAGGATCATAATCAAATCAAGCTGGATTATGGTAGTTTATCTGATACTCTTTCGTTTCGCGACAGCCTTATTCAGGCCAATGCAAAAGATATTAAAAAACTATTGAATTACAAATGGGATTACTATCAAATAAAGAAAAAGCTCGATCGCCTCAGAGAAGTAGCAAAAGGATATGTAATTCAGATGGACTCACTTTACACCGTTAATCAAGAACTGAAAGAAGAAAACTCTCGCATTAGGGAAAGATTTAAAACCGAACAAAATAAAAATACCGAATTAAAAGTACAAAAACAGGAATTACAGGAAATTGTTGAAAATGCTTCAAGGGTAAAAGTTTACAATATTCAATCAACAGCTATCCGACAAAGAGGTACTAAACAAAAAGAAACCAATAAAGCCCGGAGAACAGACAGGGTAAGGGTTTGTTTTACTCTTGGCGAAAACAAACTTGTTGAACCCGCTAAACAATCTGTATATATTAGAATTGCCCGCCCCGATGATGTGATCCTTGTATTTGATAAAAGCGATGACTACACCTTTGAATATAAAGGTGAGAAGCTACAGTATTCAATAATGCGCGACATTAAGTATGATGGCGAATCGAAGGATATATGCGTATATTGGAACCGACGAAACTCAGAACAAGAAGCGATGACCGGAAGATATTTTGTAAGCATTTATATGAACAATGAAGTAATTGGGGAAAGCTATTTCGATTTACAGTAATCTACTGCATAAACAAAATAACTTCCCCCCTTTACTGTACAACATATATTTGCCCCCCTCCCTCCTCTCTTTCTCCTCTCTTCCTCCAATCGCTCCGCGATTGGAGGAAGAGAGGAGGGAATACTTTATTTATTTAAATCCCCACACTAAAGCACAGGGTAATTGAAACCGGTTTCATGTTTGTGAATTATAAAGTGCGACAATTATATTTTACGAATTATATGGCATAACAAATTGACTTATAGGGCTAAGGTAAGGATTTCAGAGATTAAGTTACGTATAATTCGAAGTAATGCATTCAATTACACCATTGTTATAAGATAGATCGGAAATGAACACACAAGTGTTCGTATTTAATAAACAATTCTCATGACATAATAATAATAATGAGCCCAACAATTTGATATGCAACCAAATAGAAAATTGGCAAAGTATATGTTATGTGCATGATTGATTAATAGCATTTCTAAATGAAACTAAAAATATTATACACAACTCTGCTTCTGGTTTTTGGAATTCTTAGTTTATTTTCACAGCATGGTTCTGGAAAGATCATTATGTTGTACGATAATTACCAGTTCTCTGAAAACACAATTTCTGATTGGGGTTTTTCCTGTCTGATCATCAGTGGTAAAGACACAGTCCTTTTTGATACAGGTGCCAGAAAAGACATTCTGTTTCATAACCTTGAGTCGCTGGGTATAGGTCTAAGCTCGGTTCAAACTTTGGTTATTTCCCATCATCATGGCGATCATACCGGAAATATTTTTCCTGTAATTGAATATAATCCTGATTTACTTGTTTTTTTACCATCAACACTAAATGGGAAATTTATTCGAATGGTTGAAAATTATGGTCCCAGAGCAATCGTTGAACAGGATAATCGTCAAATTGCCCACAATATTTTTCTTTCCGGCGAAATGGGATTTCAGATTCGTGAACAAGGTATCGTAATAATCACACAAAAAGGTTTGATTCTTATTTCTGGATGTGGTCATCCGGGCATCGACAGAATGGTAAGGAAGGTAAGTAAAAAATTTAAAAAGCCTGTTTATATGGTTGTGGGGGGATTTCACCTTGAAGAACATTCAGATGATGAAATTGATGAAATCATTGAAGTATTTAAAGAGTTTGGTGTAGAAAAAACAGCTCCTGCACATTGTACCGGCCACATTGCAATGAACAAATTACGAAAAGCCTACCAACATAATTTTATCAGGAGTGGTACAGGTAAAGTTATTGAGTTTTAACACATAAAAAAAATCCCGGAACAAGTTTGGAATATCGATATTTAACCATTTTGGATCAGAATAGTTTTAAACTATGAAATATTTTGGTGTGTGATTAAACTACTTAGTGTCCAACCATAAAGTATCAAACAAAATAATTGACGATTAGAGATTAACGATTTTTGATTTAAGAAATGCGAGTATCATGTAACGTTTCCATGTCCTTCGGACGATGGAAAGTTTCGTGGCGTGCTTCCCGACTT
>JAOZRY010000604.1 GCA_029939965.1 Bacteroidales bacterium
ACATTCAAAAATATTACCCATTAAATAAACAAACATATAGTATTGCCGAAAAAAATTACAAATACAAAAACACAGGGTTTTGTCCGGTTTGCAAATCCAATACAGTTTTTTATAGTAACAACGATTGGCATCGCGATCATTATCGATGCATGAATTGCAATTCCATTCCACGCAATAGAGCCTTGTTTCATGTTCTTGATAAATATTATGATAATTGGCAAAACAAAAAAATACATGAATCTTCACCTTCAAATAAGCATTTCAATAATGTGGTTGAGCAATATTCATTCAGCCAATATTACTACGGCCACAAACCGGGCAGCCAAATTAATGGGATAAGAAATGAAGACCTTGAGGAGTTATCGTTCTCTGATAATTCCTTTGATTTTTTCATAACTTTAGATGTGCTCGAACATGTTTTTAATCCCGATGTAGCCATTCGTGAAATGCTCAGGACAATTACATCAGAAGGGGCAGTAATTTTTACTGTTCCCATACATAAACAATTGAAGGAATCGGTTCAAAGAGCTATTCGGTCAGATGATAATTCCATCGAACATTTACTTCCTGAAGAGTACCATAGTAATCCGGTTGGAAATGGGAAATCTTTAGTAACATGGGAATACGGACAAGATTTTAAATCATTGGTTCAAAAATGGATAGGAAGTGGTTATGAAGTAAAAAGGATTAATCAAACAAACGACAAGTTAGGTATAATTGGTGAATATCTGGATGTTATGTTATTGGTAAAAAAATAATTCAAAAAGATGATAATCGGAGAAAAATTCCTGTGGTTGCATTTCCCGAAATGTGCCGGTACATTCACAGAAAAGTTACTCAGGCAACATGTTGCCGAAGATACAACTATCAAATTCGATCCAATAGATCCAAATAATGTTATCTGGCATCAAAATGTATCACAACGAGAGGAGATGTCAAAAACCGATCTTTCAAATAAAGATATCATTTGTAACTTCAGGAGATTGCCACATTGGATTATTAGCCGGGTTATGTTTGAAGAAAAGAGGTCGGGTCATATTACAAAAAAAGAACTTTATACAACTGGCCGGTTTCTCGAATATAATGGATTGCAATCAAGTGCCGATGCCTACGTAAAACTTTTCACCAACCGCAAAATCAACAATTGGATCAGGGTAGAAAACCTTGAAGAAGATTTTATTAAAGTATTTTCAAAATACATTAAATTCAAATCAAGCCTTGGCTCGTCTTCCTTTTCAAAAAAAGTAAATACATCGGATTGGGGGAACAACATTAAAAAATGGTTTGATTACAACGACCTCCGGAAACTCTACAACTCATGCCCCTTATGGTCGAAATATGAAATTGAAATATATGGGGATATTATACTTGATAAATATTCAAAATGAAACACCTTAAAGGATTTTTCATGTTCCTTGCATCAATGGCCAAAACAAGGTATTTGATCGGGCAACTTGTAAAGCGCGACTTTCAAAACAAATATCTTGCTTCGTATATAGGGCTCCCGTGGGCATTTATGCAGCCGGCCGTAATAATCCTCGTTATGTGGTTTGCCTTTACCTATGGTCTTCGAATAAGGGTAATGGATAACGGCATTCCCTTTGTGCCGTGGCTAATTAGCGCAATGTTGCCCTGGCTGTTTATTAGCGAAACACTTATATCTTCATCGGGCTCGCTTATTGAGTATTCATACCTGATAAAAAAAACATCTTTTAAAGTTGGAATAATTCCGCTAATTAAGATTTTTACGGCGTTTATTATCCATCTGGTTTTTGTAGTAGTAATTGCGATTATGGCAGTTTCATACGGTTATAATCCCAGTATTTACTGGATACAAATATTCTATTACCTGTTTGCTGTCTTCGTACTTCTGGCTGGGATAGGTTGGCTTATCTCGGCACTTACGGTTTTTGTGCGCGATATTGGTAACTTTATAACTGTAATTACCTCGGTACTATTTTGGGCTACTCCCATTATTTGGCCATACAGTATGTTGCAGGGAAATAATAAATATATCGCCTTGCTCAACCCGTTCTTTTACATTACCGAAGGTTATCGCTACACATTCCTGGAGCAAACCTGGTTTTTCGAATACCCGGAAATGACAATATTCTTCTGGGCTTTTACAGGTTTAATTTTTGTGGCCGGGGCTATTGTTTTTCAAAAACTAAAACCACATTTTGCTGATGTTCTGTAGAATAAAGATGGTAGATGGTAGAAGGTAGAAGGTAGAGGGTAGAAGATAGAGGGTAGAAGATAGAGGGTATAGGGTAGATGGTAGATGGTAGATGGTAGATGGTAGATGGTAGATGGTAGATGGTAGAGAGTTGAGGGTAGAGGATAGATGGTGGAGAGTAGAAGATGGAAAATAGAAGTAATTTTGGTGAATAACTCTTTTACAGCTTATTAGATCGTACTGCCAAATGACCACCTAATTACCATTTAATTACAACTTAATTACTACCTAACCTGAACAAGCCAGAAAAGAGATTTATCGAAGTTTAAATTATTTAATGATTTTGAAGTTGTTTTTTTGGGCGACTTCGGGCTTTCCGTTTGTAGTTGTTTCATGCCAGCTGGTTTTTTGTAGGTGGTGCGGGGGCTTCCTTCGTCAGCCGCCACCCACCAACAAAAATCACAGCCGTCTCCCATATTATTGGGATCAACAAGCTACCACTCCAATCCCTGCCGCTGAGCATTACGAGGTAACGAGATTGAATG
>JAOZRY010000605.1 GCA_029939965.1 Bacteroidales bacterium
AAAAAACAGTATCCAATATTCAAGTTATCGGGAGTTGAAGAAAAAGAAAACATACTATTCTTCAACAATCAGAGAGATGTATGGTTTTTTGGAAGGTTGTATGACTGACCTTGAAAGAGGCTTCATAGTCGGTCTGGAATTTCTTTTTTTATGCGAGACTTTCGGCAATATCTTGGAGGAAGCAGAAGAACTGAATTCAAAAGGCTATGCCCGTTCCGCAGCCATTTATTGCAGAGTGGTTTTGGAAAATGCGCTTAGAAAAATATCGTTCCGAGAGGGAATCGACTTAAAAAAGACAGCTTCCAAATTGAATAATGAGTTAAAAGACAAAAAAATTTTTGATAAAGTCAGACATAACAAGATAAAAGGTTGGCTACTCATCGGAAACGAGGCTGCCCATAGGAAAAATTTCGACCACAAAAAAGATGAACTTAAAGAACTGATTAGAAATGTTGAAGAATTTGTAAAAACCGAATTCAGGGAGTGAAACGATGATGACTTATTTTCATAAATATCTGGTCAATGTGCTGAATGGTTATGAACTGTCTCCTTCCGAATTGGAAGGGCTGAGGAATGTGTTTGAAGAAATTAAGAATGTAAGTCTGAGAGAGATACATAAGCATAATCCAAGAATTTCCTACGGAGGTTCGTATGCAAAGAGGACAATGGTGGCAAATTCCTATGATTTGGATGTTGTGATACTCTTTCCTCCAACAATAGAAAATCCCGTAAGGAAAATATTCGATTATGTCAAAGGAGTGTTGGAAAATGCAGGACATAGGATTGAGACGTATGGTGTAGCCTTGCAGTTCAAACATAAGGGTTACGACATAGATGTGGTGCCGGGCAAGGCAAAGGGAGATGATTTTGTCATCGCCAATTTGTACAATATTGCTCAGAACAAAGTTATGAGAACCAGTTTGAAAGAGCATATTGAAAATGTCAGGGATGTCAGGTCTATAATAAAGCTGATGAAAATTTGGAGAATGAATCATGACCTGAACTGGCATAAACTGGCAATGGAACAGACAGTCGTGAGGGTGCTGGAAGATAAGCCTAAAAATGATTACGGCAAAGGTCTTGAACAAGTTTTTTTAGACATTAAGAGCAACATGCACAAGATAAAGTTCTTTGACCCGGCGAATTCCAATAATCCTATTTATGTTAATGAAAGGGAAAGAAATAGGATAAAAGAGGTGGCTGAAAATTGTTATCTTGCCATTACAAGAGAAGATTATAAGTATATTATTTGCTAACAAAAAACATCTAACCCGGCGCTGCACCGGACGCAAAAAAGCCTGCGCCGGTGAGCTTTGGCGTTAGTTTTTATCTAACATCAACTATTTTGATAAAACTGCTAAAATGAAAAAAAACATGCAATCAGTATCATATAATTTTTGTCGGATAATTTTGATGGTCTTATCGCCTATTTACCTCTGTTCCGGTTGCTATTTGTCCGAGTTGCCAAAGCCCGAAGATGTAAAACAAAAAATCGAACATTCCGAAAAAGATATTGTGTATCGGGCAGTCGCATTATTGAGCGTCGGAGTCAAGGGATACGGTCTTGATGATCAGCTATCTGATATTATAAATAAATATCCGCTGGAACAATATTTTACAGAGGATGAACGTCTTTATATTTTTGACGAAACATACAACCATGAATACCCGGTTGCACCTCTCTTTTATGAGTATAAATGGCGTACAGAGTCAGCTTGTATGTTATTCTGGGCAATCGGATATTTTGATGAACTAAAATTAGACAATCCTGCTGTTCCCTGTGAAATTTTGTCTGCTTTGAAAACTTTGGAAAATTCTGACGATTCCTTCGAAAATAGTACTATGCGATCCTTATCGGAAATCATTAATATGATAAATCTTTATAAAGGATATGAATTGTCAACACGCTCCGTGAGAGTAGCAGGTGACGAAGGCTGTGCAGATCTCTCTCTTGTTCATCCAGCAATAGTTTATTGGCGTTATCTGGCTTTAAAATGGCTTTTAGGTATGGATGATTAGTAAATTTTTTATATTGAGGGGAGCAAATAATGTCATTACAGTTAATTTTGAAATTAAAGAGAATTGGCTATTCGGGAGACAGCATCGGACGGGATCTGTTGTTTGCATTTCAAATAGAAAATACTGTCATGAATCTGAGTAAACGAGTTCAGTTAGGCAAAAAAACCTCTGTCAGCAAATCTGTCAATGAGATTTTATTTACAAAAGATATTTCACAGGAAAATGCAATAACGCTTCCTATTAATGTTACGATTACCGAGCAGGACCCTGTTTATGATGATACCGGATTTGGTTCAACTGTCTTTTCTATAAAGGTTCAAAATCTTGAGAAGCAAACTCATTCATTTTCGACAGATATTGTTGCGGAAAAGGGTAGCGATAAAGGAAGGAAAGCGACATTCACTTTTACTTTGGAAGCAGAAATATTTGATAAAAACCTTGCCGACTGTCTTCAGAAATTTGAAACTGGTATCGGTGAATATTCAGCAACAGAGCTAAGCGATGCTCTGATCACGGTATTCGGTGAACTTTCCTCTGAATTGCATAACAGTTTATCAAAAGAAGCGGAAGCTATTGCATCGACAATTTTTAACAGAAGAATTTTTATCAAAGAGGCTCGAAGGAATTATGAGAAGGCGAAAGAGAAACTTGAAAGGGCAAATGAGGAATTTAAAAAAGCGATAGCAAGACA
>JAOZRY010000606.1 GCA_029939965.1 Bacteroidales bacterium
TTTAATTCCCCCTCCAGCTTTTCAATTTCTTTTTGCACACCGGCAATATCAACTTCGGCTTCTTCCTCAAAAGTGTCAACATAACGTGGTATGTTCAGGTTAAAATCGTTTTCCTGTATTTCCTCAAAAGTGGCTACATAACTGTATTTATCTTCCACAATGCCAGCTTGCAATTCTCCTTTATTGAACTTTCGGTAAGTGTCAACAATGTGGTCAATGTGTTTATCATTGAGCTTGTTTTGGTTTTTAGCCGAATCATAGTGTTGACTTGCATCAATAAACAACACATTGGTGTTTTCTGCCTTTCCTCTTTTAAAAATAAGAATGGCAGCGGGGATACCTGTCCCAAAAAAGAGGTTGGCCGGTAAGCCAATTACAGCTTCCAATAAGTTTTCTTCGATCACTTTTTTACGGATTTTCCCTTCGCTTGCACCCCGGAACAAAACCCCATGCGGAACAACTACACCAACTTTTCCTGTGCCTTCATAAGTAGTTTCTATCATGTGGGTAATAAAAGCCCAGTCGCCTTTGCTTTTTGGAGGCACGCCTCTCCAAAAACGATTGTATTGGTCGGTTTCAGGATCGTATGAGATGGTAGTTTTATCACCTTCTTTGTCTTCAACCTTACCCCATTTGTCTAATGAAAATGGCGGATTTGCTACAACGGTATCGAACTTCATTAAGGCATCGCCCTCTTTTAATTTGGGGTTGCGGATGGTATCGCCCCAACGGATAGTAGCATCATCAAACCCATGCAAAAACATATTCATTACTGCTAATGCCCATGTGCTACCGTTGGCTTCTTGTCCGTAAAGTGAAAAATTAGCAGAACCAACTTCTTCTCCTGCTTTAATTAGTAATGAAGCTGAGCCACATGTTGGGTCACATATTCGTGAACCTGGTTTTGATTTGGTTAGTTTTGCAATTAAAGTAGAAACTTCTTTTGGCGTAAAAAACTCACCGGCTTTCTTTCCTGCATCACTTGCAAAACGTT
Source organism: Bacteroidales bacterium (assembly GCA_029939965.1). GTDB lineage: Bacteria > Bacteroidota > Bacteroidia > Bacteroidales > 4484-276 > SABY01. The sequence goes on from JAOZRY010000606.1 coordinate 995, forward strand.
CTATCAAAAACATATAAGCACCACCAATAATATCGTTGCCATCCAAATGTGAAGGGCGCAAGTCCAATTTATCCTGATTAAAATCAAGCAGTAGGTTTTTTAGTCGCGTATTTTTATCTTTTGGTTCGCCTAACTTGCTGTTGTTAAAGTCGATGTTTTGGAAAATCCCTGCACCATCTTCGCTGTAAAGTTTTTCGCGATTGGCTTCTTCTAAATCTGTTAATGCAATATTTATCAATTCGCCAATATTGGCTTCGTTTCGACTGTCAAATAAAAACCTGAAATGGCTGTGTTCAGGAACAACAAAGCGTTCGTGCTGCATGGCCCGCTTTGCCCTTTCATGCTCCCCCCTGTATTTTTTTAAATAGGCTTCGTATTTGTCATCGTGTACATCGCTTAAATACTTAATGAAAAGCATTGTGAGTACATAATCCTTATACACACTAGGGTCAATACTTCCACGAAATGTGTCGCAGGCTTTCCATACGGCGTTATTAATGTCATCTTGTGTTATCTGTTTAGCCATGATTATTATTTAATTGTATTGATTAATAGATTTTGAATTTCTTTCTCTCTAAGATTTTCAATTTGTTGTTTGAGATTTTTTTCCTTGTTTCGGAGTTCGAATATTTTTAAAATCAATTCCTGTTTTTGAAGATTGGGGATTGGGATTTCCAATTCAGATAAAACTGCTTTTGAAATTGAAGCAATTGAAGAACCTCTTGCCTGCGCTTTTAATAATGCTTGTATGCTTGGGTGGTTAAGAAACCAAGTCAGATAGCGAGGCAATACATTTTTGTCATGTAATCTGATTACAAAAAAGGAAGTGGAAGCTACAGCGGGCATATTATCATTCTCATACCAGGCAGCAAAATTCTTTGTCCCTTTGGCAGCAAACAAAACATCACCTATTTTAAGAAGATGCTTATGGATTTTACTGTTGGCATCTAAGTCAGGATACAAAGTTTCAGTAAGCTCACCATTTTCATCAAAGTGCTTGGCTTGTAAATAAACAATCTCACCCTTTTGAACTGGCTTTGCAAAAACTCCTGTTTGTATGCTTGTAATATGTTTTAATGTTGTTACCAATGTTTATTTTTAAGTAATACGCCTACAAAAGTACGCTTTATTTCATAATTGCAAAATAAATAAACAATTATATTTAAGTACGCCTTCTACAATATATTAGGGGGTGTGCCGATAAACATGTTTTTTAGGATTGGGGAAATGTGTTCGCTCTTAGGTTATGGTGGGTTGGCTGTTTTTCATTATACAGTTGTAACTACATTATGTGTATTACCAAACTAAGATTTTCTTTTGAGTGCCTATGAATATTTCGCGGTGCTGCCGCTTATCCCCCAGGTTTAATTGGATATTGATATTTTTTCGGAAAACGGAAAGAATAGTTAGAACATGCCTGCGTAAAAATTCAATAGTTAAAAAATACACGAATTTTTTGGCATCTTTCATTTCTCGGTTTACATTTTGTGTGTGTAAGAAAACCTTATTTTTTTTATTTTTAACCTTAGTAGAGGAATTAATTAATTACTCAACTCAACCTTATTACCTTATTATATGGCTGAGAATAAGGGAATAAGGTTATGGGGAGATGGTTGCAATTTCATTCTACTAAGGTTTAAAGCAGAAAAATAAGGTTTATTTAAAAATATGTAAAAGTGTAAACTAATTTTCGCCCTTTATGAAAGATGCC
>JAOZRY010000607.1 GCA_029939965.1 Bacteroidales bacterium
ATATTGAGAATTAGGATTTATCAATTGTTGCGCCGTGCATAGCCCATAACATTACGCCGAATCGCAATTTTGAATTTTGCCTGGCTCTACTTGTAACCAAGCGCAATTGTTGATAAATCCTGGGGAACTGATCTGCTGTGCGCCCCCGAACTTGCAGTCTTCTTCTATGGGGATTTAATGAATGGCAGGGAGTGTGGATAAAATACTGGAAGCATCATTTTTCTGAGACAAAAAAGCTTTGGCTGTAACCACTTTTCTAATCTTACCCAAGTTATTGTGATTTTTTTCAATTTTGCTGACTTCACATGGCTGAACACATCGTTTCCATACTAAAATTGGCCCGCAATAAGCGCACCTCTCCTCTTCAATTCTAAACGAATTTTCATAAACTTCTTATTACAACCACTTTCTCAAAGAGGAAGCCCCCCTTCAAGTATAGCAGCGATGCGTGACTTAGCGATATAAGCCTGGCAACAGTCAGGATGTATTATTTAGTGGTTTTGGTAAAGTCCCAACGCAAACCATTTTACCTTTACCGCATTCCTGGCAGAGGGAAACATCAATACCAGATACCCGCAGCATTATTTCTTGAACCGTTTCAACTACCTTTTCAGCGATTTCCGCATCTGGGTCTATCAATTTCCAAATTAAAGGGATAGCTTTTTTCTTGTTAGCGTGGCCAAGAAAACCATAATAGCGAATTTTCATAAACCCTTTGGGTAAAATATGTAAAAGGAAACGGCGTATAAACTCCTCTGCCTTAACAGTCATTTCATTTTGCTTATTATCATCGGTACGATCCCGGTAACTGAAGGTGACTTGACCATCGTCTATCGACAATATCCGGTTATTAGTGATACCTACCCGGTGTGTATATCGGCCAAGGTACTCAAGAACCTGTTCAGGGCCACCAAATGGTCGTTTGGAGTAAGTGATCCACTGCTTACCCCATAGCTTTTTAATTAACTTCATGAAATTCTTTTCATCGGCAAGATATTTAGTGTTTCCTGTAAAGCGTAATTCTCCTTTTCCGTAGGCCTTTTGTAGTTTGTGCAAGTATCTCTTTTGAAACTCCTTCGCTAATGATTCGACCTTGAAAAGATACTCTTCCCGGCCCACAATCCATTTTTTCTTGTTAAATGAAAGTACACCCGCAGGGATAATACAATGTAAATGGAAGTGATCCAAAAGCTTCTGGTTCCAAGTGTGCAGTACAGAGATAAAACCAAGTTGCCCTTCAAGACGCCATTGCGGATCGCTGGCAAATGCTTGTAATGTTTCTTTCACAGCGCTAAAAAGTATTCCTATCATTATTTTCATGTTGATTAAAATCAGTGAATTAAGCTCATGCGGCAATGTAAACACATTGTGAAAATAAGGGCATGGCAATAACTCAGACTTTCTAGCGTTAAGCCATTTCTCTTTCACAAGAGTCTGACATTTTGGACAGTGCCTATTTCGGCATGAGTTGTATGCATTAACTTTAGCGCCACAGTGGTTACAAGCCTCCAGGTGTCCACCAAGTGCAGCAGTGCGACACATTTCGACAAGACGCATAACTGAGGTTTTTTCTGGTGACACAATAAATTTCTGACGATAGTCATCACCGTACATGTGGAAAATATCAGCAACTTCTGGCTGGTTATTATTATTCGTCATCTTTTTTTGTCCTCCTTTTCAGATGCTATTTTATCTAGAGGACTTTCAAGTATGGCAAACCTTTCTGGTATTACATGAAGATATATTGTCGTGGTTTGTATTGATTTGTGACCAAGGAGACGACTGATTGTGTATAAATCAGTTCCCTGATAAAGAAGATGAGTTGCGAAGGAGTGACGAAGACAATGGATGCAGCAGGGTTTGGTTATGCCGGCTTTTTTTTATTGTTCACGAATATCTTTCTGGCACCAGCATAAGAGAGATGCTCGCCTTTTTTTTGACCTGGAAACAGCCACCCTTCCGGTTGCAGTTGATACTGTCGCCAGTAGACTCTTAACTCTTCAAGAAGATTTTTGGACAGAAGTGTGTATCGATCTTTTCTTCCCTTTCCCTGATTAACTCGTATCAACATCCTTGAAGGATCACTTTCAATTTGGTCGGGTTTTAAACTGATTGCTTCATTTATTCGAAGACCTGCGCTATAAACTGTTTTTAAAAGAACCTTATGCTTGAGATTTGTTACAACAGAAAACAATTTTTCCGTTTCTTCAATACTAAGAACTTCCGGCAATTTCCGCTTTCGACGCCGTGTAGAAACTCCAAATCGATCAATATCCTCCCAAAGGCAAATATTTTTGTAGAAATAGGTAATTCCCACGAGATAATTGTTGCATGTTTCTAGGGACACCTTTTTGCCTAGGATTAAATGCTTAAAATAAAGTTCTACCTGGTATTTCGTTAAAAGATCTGGAGAACAGTTGTAATGATCGGCTAACCCCTTTACAGATCTGAGATAACATCGCTTGGTGTTTTCGGCGAGTCCATTTAGGTCCATGTGATCAACAAATTGATTTCTTACGGTACTGCTCATAACGCCACCTCCTGGTTAAATTGGTTGATAAAATACAAATACACAAATTATCTTATCGACCATGAAGGTGTTTCTAACGAATTTTTTTAGCTCGATAATAGATGAATACTAAGAAAGTGGAAGGAACTAAAAGATTTTTGGAAGGACACCATCCGCGAAGCGGTTCAGTTC
>JAOZRY010000608.1 GCA_029939965.1 Bacteroidales bacterium
GTTTTCAAAACAATCTTGTCAGGTTTAAGGATAAGGTTGATTACATCCGCAAAAATCCCGATTACAAAAGCGGGGAAGTGATGAGTGTGGATAGTGCAATTATGCATATCGAAACACTTTTTAATGCTACCTATAGTTTTGCTGATGAACGATATGGGCGAACAAAAATCGATACTGCTACAGTATTAATAGATGTAACACCTGATGATGAAGTAGCTATGGACGATGTGGTTTCAGTTTTTGACGAAATCCTAAACACAGTAACACAATTTTATTACCAATGCCAGTTTGAGCAAAAAGGATTTATTTTGCTTAATCTTACAAGAGGTGAACTGGTGGGTAACGACCTTAAAATTGCAATAAGATCAGTAACCGGACAAAAATCTTTTGCATGGAATCCTTTTGGCCCGGATGATGACTGGTGGTTTGGTGACGAAATGGGGCGTTGCGATTGGTCTGATAGCACTGACGCTGCAATACAACTGCAAATAGCCATAAATAACAACAAGCCTCTTGTATCACCACCAGCTGGTTATCGGTTTGCATACAGCGGTCAGGAAACGATTGATTTATTTGGCCATGAATATAAAAATCCTTTTGGTGAGTATTACATTTTTTACATTGAAGATATAAATGGCAACTTTACACCTGACGAAAAGTGCATTGAACACGATACAATGAATATATACTTTAACCGCGAAAAAGAATTAATCTATTCATTATTACCAGATACACTCAATAAACCATCGAACTGGACTTTTATTGAATGTACATTCGAAGGATTAGAAGAAGAAAACCCTTATAAACAACGGATTCCAACTATTCATCATCAGAATTCCCTTGACTATGCTCTTAGGCATTTGGTTAAAATGGAGTTTGTTGGCCCACCCGTTGATTTGTAAACAACAATAGCATAAAACATGAAAAAGGTAATATTAGTGGTTTTATTTGTTATGGGAGTATTTCAAAATTCCTACAGCCAATATACTTATGAACTGAGCATTGGCACACCTGAGGATTACCCCATCGTATGCAATGCAGCAGTTGATATGGCTGGAAATGTAATTTTAGTAGGCGATATTTGCCCACCATACACCTACGATACTGATGCATATATTATCAAAGTTATGCCTGATGGAAACTTTAATGTCAGGCGTTTTGATAAAACCGATACACTCTGCCTGTTTAGTACTATAAAAATACTTGATAATGGTCATTATTTTGTTATTGGATCCTATAGTACCGAGGGGAACTATTTAGAAACAGATTTTCTTTGGTGTGTAATACTTGATTCTGATTTGAATATTATTTCCGAAAAATCATATAAAATTAGGGATCCTTATGTTGGATTTGGAACATTAGCCCGGACAATAATAGATAATGAAGGCAATGTTCTATTGGCTGCTACTGCTGGAGACGAAACAACAAAAGATGTTTTTGCCGATCTTGCATTTTACAAATTCGATCAACTGGGGGATACACTATTGAGTAAATATTATCACTACAATTTGGGTGAATGGCCTTATGAGTTTACTAAAGTACCCGGCACTAACAATACGATGGTAATCGAACGAAGTACCCATTACAATGGCCACGATGAACTTATGTTTCTCGATCCTGAATTCAATATCTTAGCCATCAATCAATTTGGAAATGATAATATGTATGATGGTATAAAGTGTAGCGATTATTGGACATCCGAATCTTCTTTTTTAATGACCGGACGAGATTCGTACAATAAAAATGATTATTATATTGGTGTTTACAAGGTAGATACCTTAGCAGTTGTACATCAGGAACTAATACTAAATAAGCCTGACACAATGGACTTACCAGCAATAACTAACAGTATGGCCTATGCTAACGATTCAACTATATACATAGGTGGTTTTCAGTCGTACAACGGATTTTGGGTGCTTGAACCCACAATAGTGGAGCTTTATTTGATAGATAAAAACATGAACCTATTGGGATATAAACAATTGGGTAGTGATGCCAATTACAATCTTAGGGGTATCATTGCGACTAACGATGATGGTTGCCTGCTCTATGGCAACCGATACGACAATCCTGATGTGCATGAAAAAGATGTACATATTTGGAAGGTACTAAGAGAAGATATAAACATTATTACAACCATTATCGAAACCCCTGAAGCCTTCGAGAAGATTAACATATACCCCAATCCGGTTGATGATGAAGTAAATATTAATTTACCCGATGGTTTGTTTTGCGATTATCCTGAAATTTCGATATATACTCTGGATGGAAAAAAAGTATATCAGGAAAAAATTACCGGATCAGGAAATTTAATTACAACCAATCTAAAAAATCTTCAAACCGGAGCTTATGGCCTGGTAATTTCAGATGGTAAGCAAATTTTACATTCTGCCAAAATTATTAAAAACTAATACAATGAAAAAAGCATCTTTTATTTTAATTATACTCCTGATAATAAGTTTTTTGGGAGTTGCCCAAACGCAACAATTCGAATGTGTATCATGTTATAAAAACCAGATCGATTATTCCATATTTGCCAGTGGAATAGGAACAGAGAATCGTGCATCAGGGCTTAATTCGTTTGTGGGAGGTTTGCAAAGCCATGCATTAGGCGACTATTCGTTTGCTTTTGGAAATAATGCGCGTGCCGAAGGACTATCTTCAATTTCATTAATGAAGGACTCACAAGCTACTGGCA
>JAOZRY010000609.1 GCA_029939965.1 Bacteroidales bacterium
ATGTTGTAATTTTTCACTGTGAAATATTCCGAAATTTCTAAAAAATCATCATTTGTCAGCTTCAATTTAGCTCTGAAGTATCCTCTGTCATATATAACTGCTCTTTCATCAATAATTTCAACTGATTTAATGACCGAACATAGCGTGATTTTTGTTTTAATAGCTTCTAAATATGACCGCGCATCCATCATTGCTGTTATCTCTTATGACACTATTTTAATAGTTCTATTCTCTTTTGTATTGCGGAACGCATATCAATAAATGAAATCCACTCCATTTCATCTGCAGAATCACCGGAATGTCCTGCATAAAATTTTTCCTGAAATTCACCGGAAGTTATTCCAAATTGTATTTCAAATTGTTTTATTCTCTCATTCACTCCTCTGAATTCTTTTATTGATTTATCTTTTTCAATTGAAACCAGTTTATCCAATACATTATCAATAAAGATACTTTGATAACCCTGTTTCAAAATATGTTCAAATGTTTTAAGCTTTTGAATTGTATTGCTTTTTGTTTGCATTTTACAACCTTCTTTTATCATTTATTAGTTTTATCCGAATATAATGTAATGCAATCGGAACAACCTCACTTGTATCAGGAATCAATAAATCGGCAGATATGCCAAGTCCTTTTTTAAGTCTGATTATCATATTAAACGTAAGCTTTCGTTTATGGTTTAATAACTCAGAAACCATGCTTTTTGTACCGATATAAGGTTCAAAGTCACTTATTTCAAGATTTTTCCATTCCATGATACATTTCAGCGCTTCAATCGGATCAGGCGCATCAATTGGATAGTTCTCATCTTCGTATGCTTCAGACAAAACGGAAAGCACTTCCAGTTCATCATATTCCGATGTTCCGGGTTTGGCATCAATGAGTTTGTCTATTCTGTTCATAACCTCATCATAGTCTTTTTCAGTTTTTATAGGCCGTATAATCATAGAAATCTCCGTTCAAAATAAATTAATTCAGATTCTATTGGCATCAATTTTGTCATAATCAGCATGAGTGCCAATAAATCTGATATATACCCTCTTTAAATCATACTCGACAGTCATAAGTTCTTCGTCAATTAGACAGCAAGTTTTATTAAGTATCTGAAATCATAGGAAATTTGAAATTTAAAACCGTTTTTAAAATGTCAATGATTTCAGGAGGTTACAAGGACTTATGACTGACGAGAATCATAGATAACTTTTATAATAAGTCTGTAGTTGTTACTTTTGATATTGAAGCAAACTCTGTCATTTTGCAAAAAATCAGCCGTACTGAATATGTGTTTGATTTCAGACGGATTTTGCCATTTGGCTCTCTTGACAAGCCCGTACCATGTTTTCAAAGGCTGTTCGACATCAGGATGCTTTTGCCAGAATTCCATCAAAGTACGTCTTTTTATGATATGCATGATTCAATTATAACCATTTTTTGATTATACATGAGCGCCAATTAGGTCAAAAATCTTCTGATTCAGGCAAAATTTGCTGCTATTTTATATAATAATTAAGGATTGGTCAAGCTTTGGATGATAATTCAACCCTTTTCAAGGATTTGACGCAAGACGTCTTTGACGGAATCTTTGGCATTTGTACCGATTAATGCTTTCGTCCCCTCTTCTTCCAGTTTTATAAGAACTCTCTCAAGCGGGCGTGATAATGCTTGAATGGCATTTTTGTCATTCAGAATATTTTGCAAAATTTTCTTATTTGCTTTTTCATAAGGAGAGCTAAAGACATCTTGCAGTGTTTTGCCTTTATAAACTGGTGCAGAGCAAACAATTTCTGTAAGCGCATCCGCAACTAACTGTTTTTGTGCTTCGGTTTTTCCTTTTTCACTTTTAGTGATTTGATAATCAAGTTCCAAAAACAGCCCGGTTACCATTGTCTCTATTAAAGAATTTCCAGAGTAGGCAGCAATTAACTCTGCAGACAACTTGGCTGTGTCATAAACTTTTTTCGCATAACCCGCCGCTTTTGCAAGTGAACCATCGTGCTGATCCCGCATTGCAGATTCAGCGTTATTGCTTTTTTGCAGGCTGGCACGATATTTTTCCACATATTTCTGAGCCTGAGCTAAATTTCCTTCGCGTATGGCTTTTTCCGCCAAATTTTTAAATGATTTTGCATCGTAGTAATATTTCATAGCAAGTTGGTAGTTTTTATCATACTCTTTCCATTCGTCGTCAGATCGAACTAAGCCTAGCATCGCCATAGAAATGTCATTCAATAAATCACCATTTTCTATTTCCATACCTGGAAGATATTGGGGTGGCGGAGGTAAATATGAAATATATAAATGGTTTCCCAATGCTGCTACGTTGTTAATCGGTACAACCTGATTGCTGTTGGCAACTTTTGGATTATGTTCGCCAATATCGAAAGAGCCTATTGACACCTTACTGCCTTTCTTGATTTCAATCTCCCCGATGTTTGCCCGCATATCCAAATCCACCCGTCCATTGATTGCGGCGTTATGAATATTAACAGAAGTAACATTCAAATGAGACCCATTTCTAATGGTAACTGTGCCAATTTCGCTTTCAGCACGGGTGACTTGGAAATCGCCCCCCAAATCGGAATTACGAATGTTCACCGAAGAAATGCGCACTGTTGAATCCTTACCGACAGTGATTTTACCCACATCAGCATCAGTATTGACAGTTATCATACCGCCGATTTTGGAAGCCGTTCC
>JAOZRY010000075.1 GCA_029939965.1 Bacteroidales bacterium
TTTGTTGGCCGGCGTAGGCTGACGAAGGAAGCCCACGTACGGCTTACAAAAATAGAGCGGGCACAAGGCAACTACAAACGGAAAGCCCGTAGCCGCCCAAAAAAAACTACACTCATAATCAGAAATTAATTTTTGCATTAACCAACTTCTTTTTCAACCCGGCGGGGTTAGGGATTGAATAGTAATAATGCGTGCGAAGATGGCGAAGTAATTTAAAAACAAAAAGCCTTGTAAACAACAATTTACAAGGCTTTTACAGTTTGCTTTGTGACCCCACCGGGATTCGAACCCGAATCATCAGAACCGGAATCTAACATTCTATCCATTGAACTATGGGGCCCAATAATTTATAGCTGCAAAATTAGTTTTTTTCGTGAAAGAGATACTTTTTATCCTTCAAAAGTCGGCTCAACTTTTTAGGGGTTTTTCTCTTTCATGGCTTCAAGCACAGCCTCCACACCTTTCTGTGGGGATTACTGTTTATTAGCCAAATAAATTTATTGGGAAGTCTGGAATAAGGGATTTGCTCTATAATTAGTGTCCGTCTCTAATGTCCTCTAACTTCGTTATGCTTGTGCTGAAAACAAACATTTACAAAAGTAAACTCCTTGTTTTTCAACACTTCGTCCGCCTCGATCTCAGCGATTTCTGACACCCACTTCCTGAAAAATTCATTTTCCGGCTACCACTAATTTGTTAGATAAAACAATATTTCGAACAAGTGTACTTTTGTATTACCATTACTTTATTATGAACAAACCGAAACCCTTACTAAAAATATGTAGCACATTGCTGATGTTTCTTGCATCAAATTTTACTTGTGCTCAAAACCCCCTTGATATGTTTAATGCTAATATCGACAGCAACTACATTCAAACCTTCCCAAATGCATTAACCACAAAGGTTTATATAAAAAGCAAGCTGCTATCGCTGAGTGTTGAGGATAGCAAAAATGATTATAAACTTACATATTTACCTAACGGGAACAGCACCATAGTGATTGGAGTAAACTATAAATGGATTGGGTTTGGATTGGGATTTAAAGTAATTGATCAGAACAATAAAGAGAAATATGGTGAAACCGGGTATTTTGATTTTCAAACCCGGGCTCATTTTCGCAAAGGTGTTTTTGAATTATTTATTCAGGACTATAAGGGATTTTATCTCGAAAATTCGGCTTCAATGATTCCGGATTGGCCCAACAACGATACATATATTATCAGGCCTGACATCAGGGTTTTTTCGACCGGCATAAATTATACCCATGTTTTTAATCCCGAAAAATTTTCGTACATATCATCCTTTTCGCAAACCGAGGTTCAAAAAAAAAGTGCCGGCTCTATTATTCTTGGTGCAGCAACAAACTATCACGTCATTACCGCCGATTCGTCTTTTATCCCCCCTGATCTCATATATGATGATGCATTCTCCGGGAAATCATTAACCAGGCTTAGTGGTGTTACTACAAATGCCCGTTTCGGGTACGCTCACACATTTGTTGCTGTCGAAAAATTTTTTCTTTCACTCTCGCTCGATGCCGGATTGAGCTACAGCTTGAGCAGATATTCGAACAATATTGATGATAAACAAAAGGGCAACTTTAACGTTAATCCTAATGTTTCGTTTAAATTTGCAGCCGGATATAACCATAACAAATGGTTTGTCGGCGTTACAGCCACAAGGTACTATCATTTAAACCGGCCTTTGGGTCTGGATAGTATGATCAGGCTTGAGTACGGACACGTGAATATTGTACTTGCAAGAAGATTTATGCTTGAAAAAGAAATTTGGTTGCCGGAATTTTAACACATTAAAAATATAAATTTTATGAAAAAAAGAATCTACACACTTATCGTTACTCTTGTATTAACAACGGCTTTTGTACATGCCCAAACCAATAAATTTTACACTACCACTGGTGGTGAAATGATTTTTTCGTTTGCAAGCATTGATGATGCCGGTTCTGAAACCGGAAATATTATCAGGTGGTCGCCGGTATTTAATATACAAATTCTTGGGAATTATGATTTTAGCAAAAATGTTGGCTTCTTTACGGGATTCGATATACGCAACGTTGGTTTTATTTACGGAAACTACAAGCCCCCAACACAGGAAAGTACAGTGAAAAAAAAGTTTAGAAACTATACCGCTGGCATCCCCGTTGGATTGAAAATTGGCAATTTGAATAAGTTCTTTTTTTATGGAGGTTACGAAATCGAATTTCCAATCAACTACAAGGAAAAGACCTTTGAAAACGAAGTAAAAACCCACAAATTTAACGTTTGGTTTAGTAACAGGGTTCCCACGGTTTATCATACTTTTTTGGTAGGTATTCAATTTCCTTATGGAGGAAACCTTAAATTTAAATATTACCTCACCAACTTTCACAACAAAGATTTTACAGAAACCCTGAGCGACGGCACACAAATAAAACCGTATGAAACATTAAATGCCAATGTGTTTTATTTTTCATTAAATTTTAACCTGTTCAGGAATGCTGACTTTTATTACACTTCAGAGCAGAAACAGAAAAAAGCAATGGTGTATTAATTGTTTATATATTTTATTACACGGCCTTCACACACAAAAGATATTCCAAGAGATGATGATGTGCCTATCATTACTGTTTCGATTATTGGTTCGGTTACCTCTTCTTCCGATGCCCATTCAACAATAAAGTTGGCTCCCGGCCCTCCCTTAGATTCTTTATATTCAACCAGATAATTTACCGTTTGAAGTGGTTTTAGTTTTAGTGGGCTTTTAATGTATTGCCGGATACGATTGCCATGTGTATCATAATAATCAGCCACACTAACAATGATTTCTTTTTTCATGTCAGTATTGCGAATGCTCAATGTAGCCGCCAGTTTTGTAATCTTATTTACATCATTATTAAATATTTCGGAATATACCGGCACATAAATCCTTTCGCCCTTTACCAGCATCAGGTTATTAAAAATTTCCCTGCTAATTTCAAGATAATCCTCTCCACTTATTACCGACGAATGTTGGTCATTATCGTTTGATCGATTACACGCAAAAAGAAATAGTGTAATTATAATTGGTAGAAAAAAAATCCATTTTGTTTTCATTATGTCACATTTTAATATTAGTAACAAAACTAAGGTAAATCCACTTTACATCCTGATTAAAGATAAGATAATACATCTTTTTCAACATGCCTCCCTATAAAATACAATATCCAAAACCCTAACCCTGACAAGCCGGAAATGAGATTGAAAAAGATTGATGGTAGATTGAATGAGATTAGTTGAAGTGTAAATTATTTATTGATTTTGAAGATTTTTTTTTGGGCGGCTACGGGCTTTCCGTTTGTAGTTGTTTCATGCCGGCTGGTTTTTTGTAGGTGGTGCGGGGGCTTACAGCCTCCACCCACCAACAAAAATCACAGCCGGCATTTCAACAAGCTACCACTCCAATCCCTGCCGCTGAGCATTACGAGGTAACGAGATCGAATGAGTTTGGTTGTCAATCTTTATCAAGTTAAATAATATCTTGCCAAAAACAATAAGAATAATAGAAATAAGAGTCTAATTCAATTTATGATTTATGATTTATGATTTACGATTTATGATTGAAATCGCAAGCGGGAAACTGACATCGTTAACATTAGTGGCTTTTTAAGAGCCTAAACATATTTAGTGTCTGCAAGAAAGCTCCATATTTCAAAAAGTGGGTGTCAGAAATCGCTGAGATCGAGGCGGACGAAGTGTTTAAAATCAAGGAGTTTACTTTTATAATTGCGATGTGCAGAGCTTGCCGAAGTAACTGTTTTTAACACAAGTCCAACGATGATATCGGCGTTTTCTGGTGCACACTATTTATGCGTCAACCCATACCTCATGTCCTTATAACCTATCCCGAAAAATCAATTCCACTATTTCGGGAGTTACACGTTTTTTTTCACCAAGAGTAATGTAATTATTGTTTTTCAGATTTTTAATAACCTTTCCAATAACCTCCCGATTCAAATTATAATCTGCAAGTTTTACAGGCAATCCCATATTGTTGAAGAAATCTTCTGTTCTAACAATTGCTTGTTCAATTTTTTCATCGTGAGATCCGGTGTTGATATCCCAAACTCGCGCTGCAAATTGTAAAAGTTTTTCCCGTTTCTCTGCCTTCATTACCCTCATCATTCCTGGCCAAACAATAGCCAATGTACGTGCATGGTCTATGTTATGTAACACGGTAAGTTCATGACCAATACTATGCGTTGCCCAATCAGTTACTACTCCAACCGAAATCAAACCATTCAATGCCATGGTTGCCGACCAAACTACATTTTTGGCTGCATTACTGTTTTCAGGATTTTCAACATATTTTGGTCCCTCTTCGATCAGAGTTTTTAATATGGCTTCGGCGTACCTGTCCTGCAACGGACTATTTTGTGGGTAGGTGAGGTATTGCTCCGTAACATGCACAAATGCATCCACAACACCATTGCCTCTTTGGCGTTTTGAGAGCGATTGCGTTACAGTTGGGTCAAGAACAGAAAATTTTGGGAAGGTATGTGGCGGGGCACCGAAGGCCAGCTTTTTCCCAATCTCTTTTCTGGAAATCACAGCCCATGGATTCATTTCAGAACCAGTAGCCGGAAGTGTAAGGATTGCTCCAAACGGAATTGCTCTACTTATCTTTGCTTGTTTGGCCAGGATATCCCAGGGCTCACCTGCAAATGGCGCAGCGGCTGCAATAAATTTGGTGCCATCCAAAACAGAGCCACCCCCCACCGAAAGAATAAACCCAATATGTTCGTTTCTGCATATTTCAACAGCTTTCACAAGTTTTGCATACTGCGGATTGGCTTCAATACCTCCGAACTCTATAACTTTGTGATCCTTCAAGGCATCCATCACCTCTTGATAAACGCCGTTTTTCTTAATGGAACCTCCGCCGTAAGTAATTAATACTCTTGCATCAGCAGGTATTTCACCAGCTATTTTACCAATTGTGCCTTCACCAAAAATTATCTTTGTTGGGTTGTAATATGTAAAGTTGTTCATTATCTAATAGTTAAATTTTCCTGTTTGTATTACTGATATGAAATAACAACAATTATTACAAAATGTTGGAACATTAGAATTTTCTTTTAGCAGTAATAATTTTGAGTAACACTTTAATTATCACTGCATCGTATCAGTTTTCTGAATCAATCAAAAATATTTGTTTACTTTTGCACCCATTTTTATATAAACGGGTAAAAATTAGATTCTTCCATGAGTGCGAAGTACAATGAATACAACAATTTAAACCTTTCCAAAATTGCAGATGACATCCGCCATTTCTGGCAAGAAAATGATGTCTTTCACAAGAGTTTAAAGAATCGTGACGGCCATGAAAAGTATATTTTTTATGAAGGGCCTCCATCAGCTAATGGCAAACCGGGCATTCACCACATGATGGCTCGAACCATTAAGGATATTTTTTGCAGATATAAAACCCTTAAAGGTTTTTATGTGCCTCGCAAGGCAGGGTGGGATACACACGGACTTCCCATCGAAATTGCCGTTGAAAAAACCCTGGGAATTACCAAGGAAGATATTGGTAAGAAAATTTCGGTTGAAGATTATAACCAGGCTTGCCGCACAGAGGTAATGAAGTACAAGGAAGAGTGGGATGATCTTACCCGTAAAATGGGTTATTGGGTTGACCTTGATGAACCATACCTTACCTTCGAAAATAAATATATCGAAACCGTTTGGTATCTGCTTTCAAAGCTATACAAAAAAGGGTTGCTTTACAAAGGCTATACTATTCAACCCTTTTCACCTGCTGCCGGAACAGGGTTGAGTACACACGAATTAAATCAACCCGGATGCTACCGCGATGTTAAGGACACAAGTATTACTGCACAGTTCAAGGTAGTGAAACATGAAAATTCTGATTTTCTATTTAAAAACGACAAAGAATTATTTTTTCTTGCCTGGACAACTACCCCCTGGACTTTGCCATCAAACACTGCATTGGCTGTAGGAGCTAAAATTTTATATGTGCAAGTGGATACGTTTAATGTTTACACCGGAAAACCTATCTCCGTTGTTTTGGCTAAAGATTTGCTGGGAAATTATTTTAACCCTAAAGCCAAAGACCTCACCCTTGAAGAATATAACAAAGGTGATAAACTCATCCCATACAAAGTTGTTGACGAATTTGATGGAAAGGCACTCGAAGGCATTCGGTTTGAGCAACTCATCCCCTGGATAAAACCTAACGGAGATGCTTTCAGAGTGATTCTGGCAGATTATGTTACTACCGAAGATGGTACCGGAATTGTTCACATTGCCCCCACTTTTGGAGCGGATGACGACCGTGTAGCCAAAACCGCTGGTATTGTACCGCTGATATTGATTGATAAAATTGGAAGCCGCCGCCCAATGGTTGACCTTAAAGGCCGTTTTTTTAACATAGATGAACTGGGTGAGGATTTTGTAAAAGACTTTGTAAACGTTGACAAGTATAAAGAATATGCCGGCAGGTATGTAAAAAACGATTACGACAAATCTGCCACAGGGGATTCTCCGGTTTTAGATATCGACCTTGCGGTGATGTTGAAACTGGAAGATAAAGCCTTTAAAATTGAAAAATACCTTCACAACTACCCGCATTGTTGGCGTACCGACAAGCCCATATTATATTATCCCCTCGATTCATGGTTCATCAAAACTACCGCTTTCAAAGAAAGAATGATCGAGTTGAACAACACCATCAACTGGAAACCAAAGGCAACTGGTTTTGGAAGATTTGGTAACTGGCTCGAAAATCTTGTCGATTGGAATCTTTCTCGTTCAAGATACTGGGGGATTGGACTTCCGCTTTGGACATCCAAAGATAAAAATGAACAAATCTGTATTGGCTCTGTGGCCCAACTCAAAGATGAAATTGAGAAATCGGTAGCAGCAGGATTTATGAAAAAAAATCCATTAGAAAGTTTTGTTCCTGATGATCAATCCAACAGCAATTATAATTTATTCGACCTGCATCGCCCCTATATTGATGAAATTATTTTAGTATCGGAAAAGGGTCAGAAATTATTCCGCGAACCCGATCTGATTGATGTATGGTTCGATAGTGGTGCTATGCCTTTCGCACAGTTTCATTATCCATTCGAAAACAAAGACCTTGCAAAATATTTTCCGGCCGATTTTATTGCGGAGGGAGTTGACCAAACCCGTGGCTGGTTCTTTACGCTTCACGCGATAGCTACAATGGCCTTCGATTCGGTATCGTTTAAAACATGCATTTCCAATGGCCTTGTGCTTGACAAAAAAGGCAATAAAATGTCTAAGCGTTTAGGCAATGCGGCCGATCCTTTCGAAACCATTAAAAAGTATGGCCCCGATGCTACGCGCTGGTATATGATTACCAATGCCCAACCATGGGATAACCTAAAGTTTGATATTGAGGGAATTGGTGAAGTACAAAGAAAATTCTTTGGTACACTTTATAACACCTACGCTTTTTTTGCACTCTATGCAAACATCGATGGTTTTAAATATGATGAGGAAGAAATCCCTGTTGAGGAGAGACCAGAACTTGATAGATGGATACTTTCCGAACTCAATTCGCTAATAAAATTAGTGGATAATTCACTGGAAGAATATGAACCTACCCGTGCAGGAAGAGCTATTGCACAATTTGTGGATGACAAGCTTAGCAACTGGTATGTTCGTTTATCGAGAAGACGTTTCTGGAAAGGCGAAGGTAAGATGTCTGCTGATAAAATTTCGGCATACCAAACGCTGTATCATTGTTTAGAAAGTCTGGCTATTTTATCATCACCATTAGCTCCTTTCTTTTCTGAGCGGCTTTTTCTTGACCTGAATAACGTTTCCGGACGCAGAGATTCTTTATCAGTTCATATAGTTGATATGATTAATGCGAACGAATCCTTCATCCAAAAAGATCTGGAAGAAAAAATGCAATTGGCACAAAAGGTTTCTTCGATGGTATTGTCGCTAAGGAAAAAGGTAAAAATCAAGGTTCGCCAGCCACTCAACAAAATCATGATCCCGGTGCTAAACAGTCATTTTAAGGAACAGATTTCGGCAATAGAAAATCTGATCCTTTCGGAAGTGAATGTAAAACATCTGGAGTTTTTGAAAGACGACAGCGGGATTGTATCTAAAAAGCTAAAAGCCAATTTTAAAGCCCTTGGCCCACGCTACGGAAAACTCATGAAAAAACTGGCTCCTGTGTTGATGAATTTCAACAAAGATCAGATTAGTGAATTAGAACAAAATGAAAAGTACATCCTGAACATAGAGGGCGAAAGTGTTGAGATTCTTATTACTGATGTGGAGATTTTAACAGAATATGTTCCCGGGTGGTTAATCGCCAACGAAGGAAGCCTTACTGTTGCTCTCGATATTACACTTAACGAAGATCTGATCGAAGAGGGTATGGCCCGCGATCTGGTAAACAGAATTCAAAACCTGAGAAAAGATTATGGCTTTGAAGTTACTGATAAAATTTCGCTAAAAGTGGAAAATAAATCCAAAAAAATTAATCAGGCTATTATGAATAATTATAATTATATTTGTTCGGAAACTTTGACGAATTCCCTGCTCCTTGTTGATCAAATTAACCTAGGAACTGTTGAAAGTGTAGAATTTGGCGAAGAACTCGAAACCCACATCATAATCGTTAAAGACAACTAAAAAGAAGTATTAACCATTAACAATTTGATTTTATGGCAAGCAATAATTTTGATAACAATGCAGAGGCAGATGTGAAGACAAAGTATGGCAAAGAGGAACTCGAGCAGTTCAAGCAGATCATTATGGAAAAACTGGAGAAAGCCAGAGCTGATCTTGTCTTGCTTACCGAAGCTTACACCAACCACAACGAACACGACACTAACGACACTTCCCCCACTTTTAAAGTACTTGAAGAGGGTTATAGTGTACTCTCAAAAGAAGAAAACAGCCGTTTGGCCGCACGCCAGCAAAAATTCATTAACAATCTTGAGAATGCACTTATCCGAATCGAAAATGGAACTTATGGGATTTGTAGGGTAACCGGAAAACTCATCTCGAAAGAACGATTGAGAAGTGTTCCGCATGCAACTTTGAGCATCAACGCTAAATTGCAACAAAACAAGCAACGTAAATAGTGTGCGCCAGAAATCGGCGATATCATCGTTTTCTGACACCCATTTCCTGAAATATGGAGTTTTCTTGCAGACACTAAATAATGTTTTGAGCGTTAAAAAATTCAGCATATTATCCCTGTTCCTGTATCATGGACAGGGATTTTGTGCTTTCTGATTTCCAATGTTTATCCACGTATTAAAACCTCCCGATAAAAGTTGAAAAAATCCCTAATCATAATCACCATAATACTTCTTGCAGATCAAATTCTCAAATTTTGGATCAAATTAAACATGAGCCTTGGTGAGGAAATTCATGTTTTCGGCGATTGGTTTATCATCCATTTTACCGAAAATAAAGGAATGGCCTTTGGGCTAACCTTTGGTGGTGAATTTGGAAAACTTGCTTTAAGTCTATTCCGGCTGGTAGCTATTATTGCTATTGGCTGGTATCTTACTGATCTTATAAAAAAGAAAATGCCCCCTGGTTTAATCATCAGCATTACCCTCATCTTTGCCGGTGCTTTGGGCAACCTTATCGACAGTGCCTTTTACGGACTTATTTTTAGCAACTCTTCGTACCATACGGCTGCAACACTTTTTCCTGAAAATGGTGGTTATAACACCTTTTTGCATGGTATGGTGGTGGATATGTTCTATTTCCCCGTTATTCAGGGATATTACCCCGAATGGTTTCCGTTTTGGGGAGGTAATGAATTTATCTTTTTTCGTCCGGTTTTCAATATCGCCGACTCCTCAATAACTACTGGTGTTTTATTACTAATACTTTTTCAACGGAAGTATTTCATTCACATACATCCTAGCGGCAATTCCGAAGAGAGTGAAGATGAAATAACATCTGATGATTCTGTTCTCACCAATCAACCTGAAAATGATACGCCTAAAATAATAGAAGAGGAAAATATTTTGGATACAAAGAAGACCGAAGAAACCCCTGATTCAGAAAAATAAAAACTGTTTGTGATTTTCACCGAAAGGATTTTTTGAAGTGTATTCGAATAAGTTTTGATGTTTAAAATATAAAATTATTACATTTGCAGC
>JAOZRY010000076.1:0-5041 GCA_029939965.1 Bacteroidales bacterium
CCAATCCAACTGCCGGTTGGAATTAAATATGCCTGCAGATTCCAATCTCCGGGAAAACTGAGTATATTCCAGTTGCCTGGGCCATACATACTAAATATCCTGTATAAATTACTTTTGCCATTCTGGGAGGTTGTTTCGTCTATACCAGCAGTATAATGGCCAGCCCCCTGGTCGTAATATTCAACACCAAACCATAATTCTTGAGAAGTGTTAATTACATAGGGTACATTTAAGGTAATTTCGTTCCAGGAATGGCCAACTGGTGTAAATTGTTGGCTTACATATTCAACAAGGTTTAACTCATCGGCACCCTGCCAGATTTTTACTGTTGAAGTAATTGGAAGGTCTCTGATATAAACCCTGATTTTAGTTATCTGGCTATTGCCATACATGCCGTAGTCAGAGGGCTCAAATCTGGTAACTATCTGCCAGTTATTATTTGCGTTAGATGTACGCCCCACTGCATTATCATTAATATTATCATCCCATTTCAACCAGCCAGATTGTGCTGAAACAAAAATATAATCATCTTTTGTTTCGGTAAGTGTACCATTTACCGTAAGGCTCACATCCTTGTATCCAATTGTATTATATGTAACTGTGTGAGGCCCCTGTGTGTTTGCTGTTGGTGGGTTAGCGCCATAACCAAAATCCCAATCCCAGCTGGTTCCAGGCAATGTTGAAACATAAGTAAATGTTACTGGTTCGGTTAGATAGACAGATGTTTGATCCGCATAAAAATTTGCATTAGGATCGGTAGTGTAATAAACCGTAACAATCCAGGTGTTGCCTCTCACATAGTTATAAGTATTGTTACATCCGCTCCCCCCCCAGGTTCTTCCTGCATGTAATTCAAAATCAATATCACCACCACCAACTACGCCATTTGCAATATTTAGGCCGGTTCTACTATAGCTTTGTGTTCCTTCTTCGTAACCTGTTCCGTTATAAAGGACAAGCTCATTGGTTCCACCAGTAGAGACACACCTGAGCTGGCTTCGTTGTTCCGACATCCATCCATTGTTTCGGGCTATCATATCATATTCAACATCTACACTTAAAATTGCTGCACCTACTGGAATGGTTACAGTTAAACTTCTCGGGCAACTCGAAGAGCCGGGAAGTGATCGGAACGAGTAGTCTGTGTGAACACTCCAATGAGATGAATATGTAGCAGTTGATGAATTAAACCTTATGCAATCTACAAATGTTTTAGCTTCGGTAAACGAACCGTTTACTGTGAGGCTAACCGTTTTGGTGCCTATCATTGAATATGTAACGACATGCGGCCCCTGTGTATTTGCTGTGGCTGGCGATGCATCAGCTCCAAAATCCCATAACCAAGTAGTAATGTTGCCTCGTGAATCATCCGTAAAAGTAAGCGGTTGCCCAACTTCTGCACTAACAGGAACAACATGAAAATCCGGTATAGGATCCATGCTGTAATATACAGTTATTGTCCAGGTGTTATTATCAACTTTGTTTCTAGTAATTTTGCAACCAGGATCTGATCCTGTTCTGCCGGCATGAAGTTCAAAATCAATATCTCCTCCACCTGATACATAATTTGCAATACTTATCCCGGTACGGTTATACGAATATGTTCCGGTAGAATTCCCTTCACCCTCTGCAATACTCATTTCATCTATCCCGCCTGTTGATGTGCATCTTAGCTGCGAACGTTGTTGTCTCATTTTTCCATAAGATAAGGCAGTCATATCGTACTCAACATCCACGGAAGTAATAACTGCATCAACAGGAATAGTTACTGTAAGGTAGCCCGGACATGATGAAGATTCGTTTACTTTATTAAAACCTTTTTCTGTTTCAATATCTCCACTGGTGTATGTAGCACTGGCTGATCCCTTTGAAGTCCGGGGTGTTTTATTGTCATCGTATTGATTAGAATGTATTGCGGTGAGTTGTGGTTTATTTAGGTTTCCCTTTTTGAGACGTGTTATTTCCTGTTGCGAACCCTGGGGCTGATTCTTTAAGGTATCAGAAAATAGTGACAGGGTATGATTTTGAGCTTGAATTACACCTCGGTTAATCCCCGTAATTATTTGCATTAGAAGTAATAACAGAATTATTCTGATAAAATATAAAGATGAAGAGTTGATAAAAAAAGGAATGTTTTTCATTTTTTGAAAGTTTGTAACCCGATCGGTTTTGTTAAGATAACGAAAAGGTAAACAAGTTTTACACCATGTTTCGCAAATATCGAAAATATTATTCGATTCTTAACCCAATTGTAAAAATTAATTTTGATGTGGGTTAAATAATTATACAGAAAACAAACAATAGACAAATTAAAATGGGTAAACTATTTTCTTGGTTTGTATCCTGAATTTTTTAGGATTTTTTGTGTATCAGTTTCTTCAAGAAGTTTTGCAAGTGGTACTTCCGGATTGTTGTTCATGTACGATCTTACAACCTGCCAACCGATCCATTCGCCAATTCTTGCCGGAGATGCACTGGTAAACTCAGATGTGAAAGGGCCATCCACAAAAAACTTCCGGTTAATTTGTAAATCTGATGCATAGAGCAAATCATTTTCGATGATAAATGCCCAGATATTTGATTCGTTGTTTATACACCATTGGAGCTTTTTTTCGGGATACCCGATCTTAATACTATCTGAAGTTTCGGGTAAGATTGCATCCAGAAAATAGAGGTGTTTTCCTTTGTTAATCATTTGTTGCAAGAAATCCTTTCCTGGTTTTTCCAGAAAATGATAGTAATACAATTCAAAAACAGCATCCCTCGCTATAAAGTTACCATTCATTCGTTGTATTTGGTATAGCGGAAGACGAAGGCTGCGGTATTCTTTCATGCCCGAACCAAGATACATATCTAATGCTATTATCATATCATCATTAAAAAACTGTACCGGCATTTCGTACAAAAGACCTGAAACATAGGTAAACACATCGGGAGTTTGTTTTTCGGGGAAATAATATTTAAATCTCTTAAAAGCATCCGTTAAGGAATTCTCTAAATTTCTCAAATTGGGAAACCTTGCGTTTACACTATCATAGAGCATTCTGTTCAACGGATCAGTAATAAACTGATGCAATTGGATGATATTTAGTGTATCATCTAAATTGGCTGAAAGAAAAACCGGAAAATGCGGTGCAATGGTTTTGAGCTGTGATTGCAGGGAATCAGTAGAGATAGAAAAAAGCGCTTGTTCATACCGGTTAATTTTTATAGGATCAAGCTTAATGTTGTTAATGTCGATGTTAAGATATCTCTGGTTTGTGTTTTGGCATGAACCAAAAAAAATTATCACCACCATTAAAACGGAGTTCCATTTATTCATTTGAATAAAATTTGTATAAAAAAAAGTGTCAATACTTTAAATTAGTAATGACACTTTTATTTACGTTAAACCAAAAAGATTATTTCAGCTTAAATAATTTTCCAGCCAAGCGATACGGCAAAAATGTTGTTTTTCGCATTAAAATCAAAACCTTCAACCTTTTTTATTACCTCATTCAGTCCCATCTGATAGCGAACATCGAGCGTAAACATTAGAACATCTACACCTGCCCCAACATTAAATCCCCAAATCATATCTTCTATATCTGCCTCCTTAATTGGGTTAATAAAAGCATTTTCATCGGAGGTTGAAACGGTTTTGTCAGTAACGATTGAAGCCGATGGGCCGGCCAGAATTCTAACGTTCCCAACACCGAAGTTGATAATTCTCCATCCTACAATTACAGGAATTTCGATGGTTTTCATTTCAACTGTTTGGTTGATGGGTTTGATGTTATCAATCTCAGGCTTTTTAAAAACACCACCCGTTGTAACCCAGTTTACTTCGGGCTGAACATAAAACTTTTTTCCAACCCTTAGGAAAACGCCAAAATTAAAAGAGTTGGAGAACTCACTGGTGATTTCATTTAAATCGGTAGTTAGTTTGGATGTGTTAAATCCAACTTTAGGCCCTAGCGAAATTTGGCCAAATGCAAAGCTTGCTGCAAGGACGAATACGACAAGTATTGTAAATTTTTTCATAATGTAAAAGTATTTAGTTATTTTGAATTTGGCGCAAATATAAAAAAGAATGAAGTAGTAAAATGTTTTTTTTCGGTTGTGATTTTTATCCACATCAGCATTTGTAATCATCTTTCATTATTTTTGCGGCCATTCAATAAATAAAGCAAATACAATGTTAAAGAAAACTGTTGTCCTGATTGCAGCATCACTATTGATTTCACAATTGGTGTTTTCACAAATTAAACCCTTTAGGTTTGGGCTAAAAGTTGCCCCGAACATTGGTTGGATTTCGCCTGATACCGAAGATTATAATAAAGATGGGTCTGCTCCCGGCTTTTCGTGGGGCTTTATTAGCGATTTTGCCATTACCGAAAATTATCATGTTGGCACCGGTTTTAATATTAATTACCTAAACAGCAAACTTACTTACCCTCACAAAATTACCGAGATCGAAAATAATGATACCACTTCCTATTTGGGGACTATGAGTAGTAAAATGAAACTTCGCTATATCGACATTCCTTTAACACTAAAAATGAAAACCAACAAATTTGATATGTTACAGGTTTATGGTCAGATTGGTTTTTCGCTGGGTTTCAACTTGAAAGCAAAATCTGATGATAGCTTTGAGGAAACTGAGGGGGAATATACCTATTCAAAAAACGATCACAATATTTCGGATGACGTTACCTTATTAAAGGGGGCGCTCATATTGGGCGGTGGTGTTGAGTACTATCTTGATAATTCCACTTCCATTATTGCAGGTATTACTTATTCTAACGGTATTTCCAATGTTTTAAAAGGGAACAACTCGGCCAATCCTTCGTTAAAGCAAAAAGCTACGTTGCATTTTATTGAGTTAACCCTTGGTGTTATTTTTTAAGGTTATACTACCATTTTAGTGGTAAACAATGATGAAATGCGATAAGGAGATAATGCGACAATGCGATAAGGAGATAATGCGATAATGCGATAAGGAGAGAATGCGATAATGCGATAATGCGATAAGGAGAGAATGCGATAATGCGATAATGCT
>JAOZRY010000076.1:5051-10162 GCA_029939965.1 Bacteroidales bacterium
AAGCAAAAAGCTACATTGCATTTTATTGAGTTGACCCTTGGTGTTATTTTTTAAAGCACTAATATTATGAAAATAGCCCTGGCTCAAATCAATTTCCACATCGGTAATTTTGAAAGTAATATTTCAAAAATTAAATCTGCCATACGAAGGGCAAAAACTGAAAATGTTGATTTGATAGTTTTTGCTGAGCTGGCTGTTAGTGGTTATCCTCCACGCGATTTTCTTGAGTTCGATGATTTTATTAGTCAGTGCAAAAAAGCCGTTGATGATATTGCGAAATGTTGCATCGGCATTTCGGCCATTGTGGGTAGCCCCACAAAAAATCCTGAGTTTCAGGGGAAGTATCTTTACAACGCTGCGTTTTTGCTTGAAGATGGCAAAGTAAAGGAGGTCAGGAATAAAACATTGCTTCCCAATTATGATATTTTTGATGAATACCGCTATTTTGAGCCCAATAAAGTATTTGAAATTATAGATGTAAAAGGTAAAAAAATTGCACTCACGATATGTGAAGATTTATGGAATGTAGGTAATAACCCGCTCTATACTGTTAATCCTATGGATAGGTTGATGGAACAGAAACCGGAGATGATTATAAACATTGCAGCATCTCCTTTCAATTTCGATCAGCACGAAACGAGGACAGAGATTTTAAAAAAGAATGCTTTGAAATACAACCTGCCTTTGTTTTATGTAAATCATGTAGGAGCACAAACAGAACTACTTTTCGATGGAGGTTCGATGGTGATTAATGCAGAGGGTAAAATTATTCGTGAACTAAAATATTTTAAAGAGGATTTTCAGGTTTTTGATATTGAAAATTTGGAGGGTAATTCCAACCATCGTCCGTTATTAAAATATCATCCTTCCAATGTTAAAACCGGTTTAATTCATGATGCCCTTGTAATGGGTGTTAGAAATTATTTTAAAAAATTAGGTTTCTCAAAAGCAATCCTGGGGCTTTCCGGTGGTATCGATTCAGCAGTTACTCTTGCGGTTGCAGTAAAGGCTTTGGGTAAAGATAACGTACTTTCGGTGCTGTTGCCTTCACAGTTTTCATCTCAGCACTCAGTGGACGATTCGCTCGAATTGGTGAAGAATCTGGGTTCACCGCACAAAAAAATTGAAATAGAAGATATCTACAGGTCTTTTGAGGGCAGTTTATCATCTCACTTTCAAAACTTACCGTTTGGTATTGCCGAAGAAAATATTCAGGCCAGAATCCGGGGTGTTTTGCTGATGGCTTTATCGAATAAATTTGGATACATTTTGCTGAATACATCTAACAAAAGTGAGGCTGCTGTTGGATATGGAACACTTTATGGCGATATGAACGGTGGGCTTTCTGTACTTGGCGATGTGTACAAAACCCGAGTTTTTGATATGGCAAGATACATGAACAGGAATGGTGAAATTATACCCGAAAATATAATTACAAAGCCTCCATCGGCTGAGTTGCGGCCAGATCAAAAAGATTCGGACTCACTACCTGATTATGAAATTTTGGATGAGATTCTTTTCCGGTACATCGAAAACCGTCAGGGGCCAAAAGAACTAATAAGGATGGGTTTTGAAGAAGCCATTGTAAAAAGAATACTTCGACTGGTAAATATTAACGAATACAAACGCTACCAAACACCTCCAATTTTAAGGGTTTCCGCTAAAGCATTTGGTATGGGTCGAAGAATGCCGATTGTAGCAAAATATCTTTCCTGACGTTGTTTGGTTTTTTGTTTTGAGAAATGAAAAAAGCCCGATGGTAATCCACCGGGCTTTCTGTTACAATAATTATTTTTGAGATATTTATTTCTCGTTAATTTCTACCCTGCGGTTTTCGGCTCTGCCCTCAGGTGTGTTATTTGTTGCCACCGGACTCTTTGATCCAAATCCTTTTGCTTCAAGCCTGTTATTAGCAATACCTCTGTTGGTAAAGTATTTCTTTACTGCATTAGCACGCGCCCTTGATAAATACTCGTTATAATCTTCGGGGCCTGTATTGTCAGTATGCCCATGAATAGTATATTTAGTATTTGGGTTTTGCTTAATGATTTTCAAAATCGCATCAAGACTTTTTGTTGAACTTTTGTGAATAACAGAGCTATTCGAGCCAAAAACAATATTTTTTTCATGAATCTCTATACTATTTGGTAAAGGAATCGGGATTATGTCAGGTTGTTTTGTTTCGGGGCAGCCATCATTGCTTTTTAGCCCTGGTTCTTTAGGACAGTTATCATATTCATCAGGAATGCCATCACCATCAGCATCAGGGCAACCATAAGTAGCAGCCGAGCCGGGCTGATCAGGGCAATTATCAACTTTATCCAAAACGCCATCGCCATCAGTATCGGGCAAATCAGGGTAATTATTAACTTCATTCAAAACGTCATCGTCATTAGTATCGGGCTGATTGGGGAAATTATTAACTTTATCTAAAACGTCATCGTCATCAGTATCAGGGCATCCATTGTTTTCCTCCAGACCTGCTTCACACGGACATTCATCTTTTGCATCAGGAATTCCATCTTTATCAAAATCAGGACATCCGTTGGCTGAGGCAATACCATAAGTTTTTGGGCACAAATCTAAACTATCGGTTACACCATCGCCATCATAATCGGGGCAGCCCTGAAACTCTGCTACACCAAAAATATCAGGACACGCATCTATTTTATTGGGAATAAGGTCTTTGTCTTTGTCGGCCATATCTCCAAACCTGATAACCAAACCTGCAGAATAATTCATATAATCGTTAAAATCGAAAACATAATCATACGAACCCTGGAAGTTTAGACCGAGGTATTTCAATGGCCATACGTTAAAGCCAACACCCATTGGGAAACTGGCATAAGTGGTTTCATCGATTGTTGATCCACTAAACCCTACAAAAAGATATGGATCGAACCAACTTGTTTCATTAAGCAAATAGCCATTTGCAAATTTGTATTCTATTTGTCCGCCTACTTTCCAGAAAAAGTCGCTTGTAACATTTTTTTGTAGTGGTATTTCGTTGAGTTTTTCTGCATCTAATGTAACGGTGGATAATACACCTGTAAGAACAAAAGAACTGTTAACCATTCTACCAACCCTGAGCATTGTAGGGAGTTGTTTTCCCATCCAAACAGCATTAGAAAACTGATCGCCAAGTTTTTGGTCAATGACATGAAAATCAGTATAATTTGTGCTAACACCTAAAATCCAAGTATGATAAATATTCTGTGCATTAACTGCAAGAGCAGTAGCTGCAATAAAAACAATAAGTGTTAAAATTCTTTTCATAAGCTTATAATTTTGGGTGAATAGATAATGTTCTATTACTTTGATATTTGATTAGTCAAAAGTAATAATTTATTTTGCCAATAGTGCCCCCGATTTTCGGGTACTATTATTGATTAGATGCTAAAACAAAAGCGGATATCAATTTAAAATTGAGCATCCGCTTTTGTAAACATATTTTATGTAAATCAAATCTCGAGGTTGATGGCCTCAACAGATTTAACCTCCGGAATCGCTTTTTTCATGGCAGATTCAACGCCATTTTTCAAAGTCATTGTACTGTAAGGGCATGATCCGCATGCGCCTAATAATTTTACGTTTACTATATTCTCGTCAGTGAATTCAACAAATTCAATATCTCCACCATCTTGCTGGAGATATGGTCTTATTTGTTCGATCACGTTATGTACTTTGCTGATTATCTCTTCTTTGTTTTGATCCATGTGTGGTTAGTTATTTAAATTAGGTGGCAAAATTACAAAACCTAAGCAAACGGTGAAGTTTTCCTGATGTTTAATTGCCCGATAATATTTTGTGCAAGTTTATTAAATGCATTTGAAATTGGATTTTCATCCGTTTGAAGTGCAACGGGTTTGCCGTTGTCGCCCGATTCGCAAATACTTTGAACCAATGGGATTTCGCCGAGGAACGGAACGTTGGATTCGTTGGCGAGTTTTCGTCCGCCTTCTTTCCCAAAAATATAATACTTATTGTTTGGTAATTCGGCAGGTGTGAAGTACGACATATTTTCGATTAATCCGAGGATAGGTACTTTTACTTTGTCGGTGTTGAACATGCTAAACGCTTTACGTGCATCGGCAAGAGCTACATTTTGAGGGGTGCTGACAATAGCAACTCCTGACACATTTATTTCCTGAACAATAGTAAGATGGATGTCGCCGGTTCCGGGGGGTAAATCAATAACGAGATAATCCAATTCACCCCAATCAGTATCTTTTAGCAATTGGTTTAACGCATTTGATGCCATTGGTCCGCGCCACAACAATGCCTGATCAGGATCTACAAAAAACCCGATCGAAAGAACTTTCATGTTATATTTTTCGATGGGGATAATAACATCACGGCCTTCTCTTTTTTCGGCCAAAGGTTTTGCATCAACAAGATCAAACATTAATGGAATGGAAGGTCCGTAAATATCAGCATCCAAAATACCAACTTTTGCACCTGCTTTCGACAAGGCAACTGCAAGGTTAACTGATACTGTTGATTTACCAACACCACCTTTACCGGAAGCTATAGCAATAATGTGCTTTATACCGTGCAGCGAGTCCACAGGTTTTGTTTTTAGCAAAATGTTTCCACGAATTTGCACATCACCGCCAAGGTTTTTTTCTATTGCGTCAACACAAGCTTGTTCAACAATAGCTGCATTTTTATCATTGGGTTTTGGAAATAAAAGGGTGAATCCAATTTTTTGTCCATCAGTTTCGATATTATCAACCATTTTGAGTGATATGATATTATCACTTTTTGGAAAATAAATCACTTCCTTCAGGGCATTTATTATTTGTTCTTTTGAATATGACATGATTTCTATTTTTTGTTAAAATAGCCACAAAATTACTAAAAACAGATGCCTCTTCGGTGGTGTTGGAAATTGAAAGCCTTATTTAGAAATGGACAGAAAAAAAGCCGGGATTTATCACCCGGCTTTAAAATCATCAATTATTTTTAACCGTATCAATAACTTCTCTATAGTCTCTGCACGAAAACTCAATATTTCAGGAAGTGGGTGTCAGAAATCGCTGAGATCGAGGCGGATGTAGTGTTGAAAATCAAGGAGTTTACTTTTGTAAATGACTGTTTTCAACACAAGT
>JAOZRY010000610.1:0-1284 GCA_029939965.1 Bacteroidales bacterium
TCGCATTATCTCCTTATCGCATTATCGCATTATCTCCTTATCGCATTATCGCATTTAAAATGGTAGTAAAACCAAAATAGTAATGTTTTTAGATGTGGCTTTGGTTGTGAAAAAAAACATGCAGAGTATCATATTTTACAAATTATTTACATTTGCTGATCAATTTGTATTAAATAAATTAGATAAAAATGAAAAGATGTTTGATAGTAACCGGTGGTGGCGACTGCCCTGGCCTGAATGCCGTAATAAGGGCAATAGTAAAAAGAGCTTCAACTGAAAGAGAATGGGAAATTGTTGGAAGCATAGAGGCCTTTAACGGAATATTGAAGGAACCCACCGAGATTGTAATTTTGGATGAGGAAAAAGTTTCGGGTATTCACTACCGTGGTGGTACAATTATACAAACCACAAATAAAGGTGGCCCTTTTGCCTGGCCTTATAAACATAATGATGGTTCGTGGGGTGTTGTTGATCGTTCGGAAGAGATGCTCCGCAAGTTGCAATACTTAGGCATAGAGGCTGTTATAAATATTGGTGGCGATGGCTCACAAAAAATTTCCAAAAAATTGCACGATATGGGTCTCAATATTATTGGTGTGCCAAAAACCATTGATAACGACCTCTCAGCAACTGATTCTACTTTTGGGTATCAAACCGCTGTACAAATTGCAACAGAAGCAGTTGATAAACTTGTAACCACTGCAGCAAGCCACAACAGAGTATTAATTTTGGAAGTTATGGGGCGATATGCTGGCTGGATTGGTTTGAATGCGGCTGTGGCCGGTGGTGCCGAAATATGTCTTCTTCCTGAAATACCTTATGATATTAACAAAGTATTGGAAAGTGTAAATAAGCGCTTTGAGCATGATCGTGGTTTTGTAAATATTGTAATTTCGGAAGGCGCACGCGCCATAGGAAAAGATTATGCTACACTCAGCGAGGAAGAAATTGGCTATGAAAACCGTCGATTGGGTGGTGTTGCCATAGTATTAATGAACCAACTGAAAGAAGCCGGATGTGAGCACAGTATCCGCACAACTGTGCTGGGACATCTGCAACGTGGCGGAATCCCAATTGCCTACGACAGGGTATTGGCAACACAGTTTGGTGTAAAGGCTTTCGAAATGGTGTTGAACAAAGAGTGGGGTCGCATGGTATCATATCGTCATCCTGAAATTACTTCTGTTTCGTTAGAAGAGGCACTTCAAAAACCAAATTTGGTAGATAAAGACACAGCACTCATGAAAACCGCACGTGGCATTGGGATAAGCTTTGGCGTTTAAA
>JAOZRY010000610.1:1384-2690 GCA_029939965.1 Bacteroidales bacterium
AATTATTTCATTAATTATCCCCACTTTTGCAGCTATTTATCATAAATATCTAAAACAATACTTTGATGAAACTTTCAGGAAAAAAACTTCTCATCACGGGAGGTGCAGGATTTATTGGGACTAACCTTACCGAAAAATTTTTGCAACAAGATAACAAGATCGTCTGCCTCGACAATTTTGCAACCGGAAAAAAAACCAACATCGAACCATTTAGGAGTAATCCGGATTTTCGTTTGATCGAGGGCGATATTCGCGATCTTGATACTTGCCGGGAGGCAACAAAAGGAGCTGACATAGTAATTCATCAGGCAGCTTTGGGATCAGTGCCCCGTTCGATAAAAGACCCGAAAACAACCAACGATGTCAATATTGGCGGCTTTGTGAACATGCTTGTTGCCACAAAAGAAGCCGGTGTGAAGAGGTTTGTTTATGCTGCCAGTTCATCTACTTACGGCGATCATCCAACACTTCCCAAAATTGAAGACAGAATTGGAAAACCTTTATCACCTTATGCAATCACCAAATATGTTAATGAGTTGTATGCCGATATTTTCTCTGATTTGTACAACATCGAAACAATCGGATTAAGATATTTCAATGTTTTTGGCCGCCGTCAAGACCCAAATGGAGCCTATGCAGCAGCTATTCCCAAATTTATAAAACTACTTATCGATCATAAATCCCCGTACATTTATGGCGATGGTGAGCAATCGCGCGATTTTACTTATATCGAAAATGTAATTCATGCCAACGAACTGGCAGCATCCACTACCAATCCTGAAGCTCTGAATACTGTGTATAATGTTGCGTTTGGTGAAGCTACCACCGTAAACGAACTAATAGATGTTCTTAAAGAAAACCTTAGCAAATTCGACCCTGATATTGCAAAAGTAGAAGCTGTAAAGGGCGATGTTAGAAAAGGAGATATTTTACACTCTTTGGCATCAATCGAAAAGGCCAAAAAACTACTTGGGTACAATCCTAAATATAATATTGGTGATGGCATAAAAGAAGCAATCGCCTGGTATTGGGAGTATTTAAAGTAATTAACCTTCCTTCATCCACTCAAATAGCCCGTAACGTTCTCCATCCATTCCTAAAGCTTTGTAAACCTTTGAGGCTGATTTATTACTATTTGCAACATAAAGCCGGATACCCGAAATATCTTCGTTTTGCAGAACTTTCACATCAAGAGTAATGTTTTCAGTTTCACTGGCCATTGCTAATTGAAATTTGGCAATAATCGGCCAATCTGATATTTTTGTTGGCCGGCGTAGGCTGACGAAGGAAGCCCACGTACGGCTTA
>JAOZRY010000611.1:0-1148 GCA_029939965.1 Bacteroidales bacterium
CATTTTTTTATATTCCACTTCCCGCTTTGCGCATTCAATAATAAATCGTAAATCATAAATCGTAAATCGAATTAGAATCTTTCTTTTATATTGTCCAGGTTGTTAATCCTCCGGTTGTAAACTCATAACGTTTAATTTGCCCTCCAAAAGATTCAAGCGTTTTTACCACGTGACTCCGGGTAGTATTGGGGCAATAAAAAATCATGAATCCTCCTCCACCGGCTCCCGAAATTTTTCCACCACTGGCACCTGCCTTGCTGGCAGCATTATAAATATCATCAATCATCGGATTACTAATATCAGCGGCCATCTGTTTTTTATGTTTCCATCCAAAATCAAGAATGTTACCAATTTTCTCAAGTTCTCCTTTCAAAATAGCCTCCTTCATCATCACAGCCTGCTTTTTTAATTGATGCATTGCTTCGATGGATTTCATATTTTCGGTTACAACATTTCGTCTTTGAGCTTCAATTATTTTTGAAGAGAGGCGGCTGGTTCCTGTAAAATACAAAATCATGTTGTGCGACAGCTCGTTAAGGTATTTGCTACGGATGCGCAAAGGATTTACAATCACTTTATCATCTTTATAAAATTCCATAAAATTTACACCGCCAAAAGTAGCAGCATACTGATCCTGCTTTCCGCCAGCCATTCCCAAATCAATTCTTTCGATTTCGTGAGCGAGATGCGCCAGATCATACTCCCCAAGTGGTAATTTGAGCCATTCGGCAAAAGCCCCCAATATGGTTACCACAAGCGTTGATGAGGTACCAAGTCCCGATCCGGGAGGCGCATCCACATAGGTGGAAAGCCTGAATGATAGCGGTCGTTTTTCGAAATCTTTCACCACACGGTTGTAAATACCCTTTAATAAATCGAGATTTCCATCAATAGCCAAAACCTCCGTACTGTCCATTTCCAGTTCAATATCCTTGTCCAGCGAGGCCAGAATTATTTTCCCATCATTGCGCGGCTCAATGGTTGCATACGCGTACATGCTAATGGTAGCATTGAGGATTGCTCCACCGTACAAATCAGAATAGGGTGCCACATCGGTACCGCCGCCTGCCAGCCCAAGTCTCAATGGTGATTTACTTCTGTGTATCATTTGGCTATTAAGTTATTATTAGAAAGTAGATGGGAGAAGA
>JAOZRY010000611.1:1248-2689 GCA_029939965.1 Bacteroidales bacterium
TGAGGAGTTGTATTCTTATGAATTATCACTATTTTTATCCTTTCAAAAACCTAAAATAAAAACTATGAATATAGGTCGCTTTGCACAAAACCTTGTTGATTCGATTGCCGATGCCGGCGAAAAATTCATCGATCTGAAAATGTTCAGAGGGTCGTCAACACAATTTCTACTTCAACTATGCACAGATTTAATATCGCATAAAGGTGTAGCTTCAGGATTGGCGCTTGCCCGGGAAGTGGTAAATCGTTATAGTGTACTTTCGATGGCCGAAAAGCTTACGTTCCTGATGGAGGTAAACAAAAAGATGGGACCAAATCTTGAGGAGATAAAAGTTGTGGCAACAAAATATGTAAAAGAACCCAGCGAAGGCAATCTGGAAAAACTTACGCAGAATATTCAATCGTGCCGCCGAAAACTATTTAGCCGGATGATAATGGCACCAAACGGAACACAGGCCATTGTTTCGCTTCGCGAAGATCTTTTGGGATTTCTGCAAACCAATCCTGAGCTTAGGGCTATGGACAACGATTTAAAAACATTGCTTACTTCATGGTTTAATCCGGGGTTTTTAATCCTAAAAAAAATAGACTGGGATACCGAAGCTTCGATTCTTGAAAAAATAATTGAATATGAAGCTGTGCATGACATCGGAAATTGGAATGACCTAAAAAAACGCCTAATGGCCGACCGAAGATGTTTTGCCTATTTTCATCCATCGCTCGAAGATGAACCACTGATATTTGTTGAAGTAGCACTAACAAAAGGCATTACAGGTTCAATACAATCGATTATTTCGGAGGATAGTAATATTAATGATGAAGGGAATACAGCGATTTTTTATTCGATAAATAATTGTCAACGAGGACTCCGAAAAATTCCTCTCGGAAATTTCCTTATAAAAACTGTTGTTAAAGAAATTGCATCAGAACTACCTGCCATAAAAAAATACAGCACACTTTCTCCAATACCCGGATTTGCAGTTTGGCTTTTAAATGAGCTGAGTAAACAAAACAGCGAATTCATTTCTGAAAAGGAGAGGGAAATATTAAAAATAGTTAATGAAAAAAATTGGCACGCCGATACCAAAAAATGCAAAAGGCTAAAAAAACCTTTGGTAAAAGCTTGTGCAAATTACCTTTTGAATGTGAAAAAATTTGAAAAACCAATCAATTCAGTTGCCAAATTCCATTTCGGAAATGGCGCACAGTTGTATCGTATTAATTGGATGGGAAATACCTCAGCTCATGGCATTTCCGAATCTTTCGGGCTAATGGTAAATTACCTGTACGATTTAAAGCAAATCGAAAGTAACCATGAAGCCTACGTACAGGATGGCACATTGGCCATATCCAAAACAATTCGTTCTGTATTAAAATAAATAATTGATTTTACTACCATTCTAATGGTAAATAATGATTCTGTTGTTCTGTTAATAAGTTTA
>JAOZRY010000612.1 GCA_029939965.1 Bacteroidales bacterium
TGGCTTACGCAAGTGAATAACCGGCCCTGCTTTTGTCGGTAATATTATGGTTGAACACCGATTTTCACACCAACCGATTTATCCATAGTTAAATCCTAATTTTAATTCCGATTATTTTCTTCTGTTTGATCCGAGGTCGGCACCTGTTGCATTCTATCTTGCATATAATCAATTCGATATTATTGTTCCTCTCATCTTAAACTCTCGTTTTTCATCGGCTGTATTTTTGAAATATTAGGATATATTAGGAAGTCCATTTGAGATGTTGAAAATTACTATATTCGTAGTTAAATTATTTTGAAAGCAAAAACTTATCAACATAAAATTGTTGATAAAGTTGTTATAAGTATGATACACTGTATTTAAAGTAAATTTCGGATTCATAATATTTTCATAATATTTTTCAAAAATCAAATAAAGTATGTAATTTCGCAGCTTTAAATATTGCATAATAAAATCCTATTTTATAAATTATGTCAACAAATATCAATTTGGAATCGTTCTTTTTGAAACCTGTTTCAAAAAAACAATGTCAATACGAAGCTGTCAGGGCTTTTGCCGTTGATAAATTATCAGCTCAGGCAGTTGCCGATAAATTCGGTTACAAATTATCATCAATTTATACCTTTATCAAAAAGGCCAAAACCAATGAACTTATTTTTTTCCCCGAACAAAAAAAAGGGCCGAAACGCAGACATACTCCTTTTGATGTTCAAAAGAAAATCTTTCGTTTCCGCAACCGCAATTTGTCGCATTTGGATATCAGTCAAAAATTACTTGAAGAAGCAATAGAAATTTCACCACAAACTGTAAGCAGGATATTAACCGAAGCTGGTTTTCCAAAACTTAAAAGAAGGACAAACCAAGAACTGGGGCTTACCAGGAAAAACAAAATAATACCCGAAAAGTCTGAAAATTTAAATTTTTACAAATTGGAAAAATTCAAGATAGACACCCCTTCAATCGGTATTTTTTTCTTTATTCCTTACATTATTGAAAGTGGAATAATAGATATTGTGAAACAAGCCGGATTGCCTGCTTCATCAACAATTGGCGCCGAGCAGGCCTGTTTGTCAATGCTTGCCCTGAAACTTATTGGAGCCGAGCGATTGAGCCATATTGGAGATTACGACAAAGAACCGGGTTTGGGCGTTTTTGCCGGTCTCAACGTTTTGCCTAAAAATACTTACATGACAACTTATTCGTGTTTGACTTCGACCGAAATGATATTGGATTTTCAGGAAAAGATAGTCAGCGGATTAAAACAAATGTATCCAAGGTTATACAATGGAGATTACATCAATCTTGACTTTCATTCTATTCCGCATTATGGTGAGTTGTCGGAAATGGAAAAAGTTTGGTGCGGAGCTAAGCACAAAACAATGAAAGGAGCCGATACGGTTATAGCACAAGATGCTCACAGTAATATGATACTGTATGTAAGGGCGGATATTTTAAGAAAAGAGGAATCACAGGAAGTGCTGAATTTTGTTGATTATTGGAAAAAGGTGAACGGAGAAGTAACACAAACTTTAGTATTTGATTGTAAATTTACCAAATACAAGGTACTGGATCAATTAAATGATGACGGGGTCAAGTTTATCACCTTGAGAAAACGATACAAAAAATTGGTAGATGAAACTATGAGCATAGCCGATGAAAAATGGACAAAAGTAAATTTATCAATACCCAAGCGTAAATACACAAAAGTTTCTGTTTATGAGCAAAAGGTAATACTTAAAGATTGTAAAAATGAATTCAGGCAAATAACAGTAAAAGATAACGGAAGAGAAAAACCTACTTTTATTATCACCAACGATATGGATTTGTCTTTGAAATCTATTTTGGAAGTTTATGCAAAAAGATGGAGAGTGGAAAATAAATTGGCCGAACTTGTGGCTTTCTTCAACCTCAACGCTTTGTCTTCGCCTTTGATGATACGGATTCACTTCGATATGTTGTGGACAATGATTGCAGATACAATATATCATATCTTCGCACAAGATTTGAGAAGATTTGAGAATAATTTGTCTCCCACAATATTCAAAAAATTCATCAAATTTCCCGGTAGGGTAGAATTTGACGGAGAGAGATTTTTGATAAAAATTAGAAAAAGAGCACACACACCAATCCTTAAAGATGTGCCAAAACTGCAAAAACCATTCACCGTGCCTTGGCTCGACAATAAAACAATAGAGATAATTTGGACTCCTTAATTTAGGAATAAATTGTGATTATTTATGCAGGCTGCGAAAATCGGTGTTAAATTGTTAAATAACAAAATTGTCAAATCGTCCTAATCCCTGATACAACGCACACTAAACCCAAAACCCTTACTGTAGATGTACCGGTACGCATTCGCAGAGTTATAGTCCAAGAACCGGATCCATGCGTACGTTGAAGAGCTCCCCGTAGAACTCCAGAAATAACCGAAGAGGCCAATGTAAACGAAACTCCCATAGGTATTGCGGTTGCCGCCCGGAAGACCTGAAAAACCACTTTCATTGGTAGCCCCTGTATTTGGTGAATTCCAATGTGTTGTGCCGGTTTCTTTCATTTTTCCGCCGGCAACACTTTCTCCTCCAAGAAAATCAGCTAAAACAGTCCATTCTCCGTCGGTTGGTAAATGCCAGCCGCTTGGACAAATACCCTGCACTCCGGCTGTTGTCGTATATTCCA
>JAOZRY010000077.1:0-2475 GCA_029939965.1 Bacteroidales bacterium
CCGGTAATTACCAATTTATGTTTTGTGTTAATTTTTTTGAGCGAATTTGCCGTCTTGGTTTGATAGTTTTTGGCTCGCTGCGCCTCATCCAAAATAAGAAAATCGATACCAGCATCATTAATAACTACCTGATCGCGCAGTACGGTTTCATAATTCACGATAAAGAAATAATGGTCATCACTTTTGTATTGCTCTTTTCGTTCGTCGGGAATACCCTGAACCACGAGAGCTTTTGCATCCGAAAATTTTTCGATCTCTTTCTTCCATTGTTGCTTGAGCGAAGCTGGACATATAATAAGGGCTTTTTTAAAATCGAATATTCTCTTTTTCAGAATTGCAATTGCAATGGCCTGAACCGTTTTCCCTAATCCCATTTCATCGGCAATAATAGCCGCTTTTTTAAAAAGTGCAAACTCTATTCCCTCTTTTTGGTATTCAAAAAGATTGGCACTAACCACACTATAATCAGGCTTATGGGCAGCTTTTAGTTGCAACAGCAAATCATTTTCAAAAGCCTGTTCTACCTTTTCGTGTACTTCGGGGCGTATCAAAATCAAATCGTTATTGCGTGCAGCCTCTATAAAACCCAGAAAATCTTTTATGTTTTCTTGCTGAAGATAATTGGCATGTTTGAAATACTTGGAGATAAGTAAATTTTCTTCAATAGGAAGCTCGTGAGGATAGTTCCAGGTAATTCTATAATCGTTGAGCGGATCGCAATATATTTCGACAAACGGATACTTTTTGCTCAACCTTTTGTATAATGCACTTCTCTCTTTCAGGGCTTTAAAGGCAAACATAATATGCTTGGTAGTTCCCAGTTTGTTGAGCTTCGAATCCATGCTATCGCTCCAGCCGGTTTCATTTTCAAAGTCGCGCAGGAAGATTTTATACTTCACCCCATTTTCGTTAGTAAGGATGTGATCGCCATATATATTTTTTGCCCATTTTATCCTATAGTCTGCTTTATCAGCTTTTTGCTGCCGCTCTTTTATTACCCTGCGTATCATCCCTTCGCGGGTATATTTTTTATGCTCGATGTGTGTTTTGGGATCAAGCAGGTGCAATTCGTTTTCTATTTGCAACAGGCAGGCATACGATTTCCTACCCCATTCCTCCAATCCATCTGATCCGTATGGCTGCATGGTTTCCATATCATTGATTACCAATGCGTATTCCTCCATTTCCCGTTCTGCATCATCGCTCACAATAATTTCAAACTTTACTGATGATTGCGATAATATCTGGCAATTTCCATTGTTGAAAATTAATTCGCCGAGTGCCAACTCGTTTCTCGACAGCTCTGCCTGCAATTTCATTATTTGGGTTTTAACAATTAATGCAATATCCATAGCTATTTTTATATTATTATTAATAAAATATTGAGTGCTGAAATTAAAATCGGGCGTGAAAGTAATTTACTTTTTTTGGTTTTACTACATTTTTATTAATAAATAGTATGCACCAAAAAACTCCGATACCATTGTTGTACTTGTGTTGAAAATAATTACCTCGGCAAGCACAACACACTACATTTGCAAAAGCAAACCCCATCATTTTCAACGCACTGTCCGTCTCAATCTCAGCAATTTCTGACACCCACGCACTAAAAAATCGGGTTTTCGTGCAGAGACTAAATACATTTTGAGTAAGAAAAAAATACATTACTTTTGTATATATGAAGAAAACTAATTACTAATCTAAATGGCTAAATATTATGAAAAGTGTTATACTATTTACAATTGCATTATGCTTTAGTTTTCTGGGCACAGCACAGAAAAGAGTAACAATGAGCAAAGATTTGATTAACCAATCTGTGTTGCAAAAAGTGGTGAAACTTCAAGATCGGGTTTGTCCTGATGCTTTGCCGGGTTTCGCGCCAATCAAGAATTTTAAGAGTGTGTTATTGGCAGGTAACGAAGTAGAACTTTTAGACACTCAATACGACCTTCAGACATACAAATCACTATCAAACAGAATTGTTACCTGGCCCGATGGAACCATTTCGGCGGTAGCTACAATGGGGCTCGAAACTCCTCCTGGCAGCCCCGACAGAGGCACAGGCTACAACCACTTCGATGGTGTAAACTGGCAGCCAAAACCCGAACAAAGAATTGAATCGGACAGATGTGGATGGCCTAATATTGCTCCCTGGGGTGCTGATGGTGAAATTGTTGTTGCACACATTGCCAATACTGCCAGTGAATTTGGTTTAATGATAAATCGCCGTCCGATGAGAGGCGAAGGAGAATGGGAAGAATTTGTTTTTGTAAGCGACATTGCCGGTGTCGCCCCAACCTGGCCACGGATGTGTACGTCAGGTGAAAACAATGAGTTTCTGCACTTATTTTATAACACATACAACGCTTATGGCGCAATGTCGGAGGCTGTTCTTTATGCCAGATCAAGTGATGGCGGAACTACCTGGGATGTTAAAGATGTAACTCTTGAAGGTATGGGTGAAGATGATTATGT
>JAOZRY010000077.1:2575-10096 GCA_029939965.1 Bacteroidales bacterium
TGATTATGTTGATGTTGCTAATGATGATTTTCCATTTGCTCTTTATCGCCAAAAAGGCCTCTCATCATTCCCTACTTTATCTATCTCTGATGATGGTACTATTGCATTTGCTTTTTCCTCACCTACCGAATACTATGCAACATCAAATGACAGATATAATTACAATCATGTTTGGTTTACTTTTTCGCCCGACCTTGGCAATACATGGGGTACAGCAATGGGTGAAGATACATTTTATGATTTGCAGGAGGGTGAACTGATCCACATTTTCGATGAATGTATTTATGGCCAATTTGCTCCCAATAACTCAAGCGAATCCAATCACTTCGATTTCATTTATAATGCTGATGAAAAGCCTGGTGTATTTCTGGATGAAGATGAGCAAACAGAACCTACTACAAACAAAATCATCCATAATATGATTAATAATATTGAACTTCTTGGTGTTATAGATATTAATAATGAAACGGGAAATCCACTTGCCGTTTCTAACTGTTATCCAAATCCAACACACGCTACTACATCCCTTTCAATTAATTTGAAAAATGCCGGTTCTGTTGCTCTACAAATTTTTAACCTTACCGGACAAAAAGTTATGGAAGTACCTGCCACCAATATGGATAGAGGTGTTAACACTATTACTTTCGATGCTTCCGGGTTAAACTCAGGAGTTTATTTTTACACCGTTACTGCCGGCTCTGAATCGATAAGTAAGAAAATGAT
Source organism: Bacteroidales bacterium (assembly GCA_029939965.1). Lineage (GTDB taxonomy): Bacteria > Bacteroidota > Bacteroidia > Bacteroidales > 4484-276 > SABY01. The sequence goes on from JAOZRY010000077.1 coordinate 3,299, forward strand.
CGTGGAATAATACCAAACCCACAATACTTTTATAGAAAAAGGTTATCCAAATGGATGGCCTTTTTTTTACCGTGAATATTCATGATTAATGAGAATCGACATTATACAGCATATAAATCAGATGCTTTATATGTTTGTTAATTTCGGTCATATATTCGTTAACCGCACGTACTGAGCCCGGAAGCGCAAAAAGCAACGTTTTGCCATTTACCCCTGCCATAGCCCGACTAATAAGGGCAGCGGGCTTTTCGATACCGTACTTCCAACGGATCATCTCCATAATACCGGGAATCTCCTTTTTAATGTAATCCTTCATTACATCGGGAGTAATATCGCGGAGACCAATGCCGGTGCCGCCGGTGGTGATTATCAAATCAGAATCATGAAGGGATGCCTCCAAAATCTCCCTTAGCTTTTCCCGGCTGTCAGGGATAATAATATTTTCGATTTTTAATCGCCAGTTAAGTTTTTGAAAATGCTTTTGCAGGATTTCTGAAACGGCAGGCCCACTTCTATCATCGTAAACACCCCTGCTGGCACGATCGCTCAGAGTGATAACTTTTGCATTAAAAACTTTTGGGCAATACTCCATTTCATCCCCGGCTTTTAATGTGCCTCCAGATAAAACCCGGCAAAAAATACCTTCGCGAGGCATCACATAATTTCCGGGCTCACTAAACCGGCCATGAAAAGGTTTGCCCTTTTGGGTAATTTCCAGCACTACCTCATCTTTCAAAAACCGGTCGAAAATTTTGATATCCAAATTATCCGAAGTTTTAAAAAGGATGTTTTCGGCAAATTGCCCCGAGTCCAGCTCTTTGGCTCCGGTGATGCTGTAAAACCGTTTGGCTTCGGCAACATCAAACATACTCACCGGACGGATTGTTCCGGCATGAACATCATCGATAACACCATCCTGATTTAGGTCTAACTTCTCAACCGGGAATTTGCGTCCGCGCTCTGATGCTGCATTAATGGCTACAATTTTAATTTTTTGTGTCATCTGTTTTTCATTAAATCGGTTGGGTATGATTTAGCATGATTCGTTCATAAATATATCAGTTTCTTTTTTCGGAAAATATTTAATCACATCTCCTGCCTTTATCTTTCCAAATTTTACCACCCTGGCAAATATGCCTTCTTTGGGCATTACACAATTCCCCACTTCCTTAAAAATAGCGCATCCAATGCCATGGCATTTTTTCCCAATTTGAGTTACCTCAAGTTCCACATCACCAATTACAAACCTGTCGCCGGGGTTAGTTTCATAAAGCGTAACACCCTCGGTGGTTATGTTTTCGGCAAACTCACCCCATGCTACTTTACGACCTGCCTGCTCGCTCCACTTTTCTATACTTTCTTTGGCCAATAAACTCACCTGCCTGTGCCAGTCGCCCGCATGAGCATCACCTTTCACACCTTTATTGGTCAAAATAATTTCGGATACCGGGGCTTTGATAGTTCCCTTTTCTGTGGAGATATTTACACTTATAACTTTTATCGACATACTTTAATATTTTTTCCGGGTGCAAAGATAAAGGGAATGTTGTGTTATTCGTTGGGTTCTACTGCGAATTTAATGGAACATACAAAAATGCTTCAATGATTTAATGCTTCAATGCAATAATGAAAATAACATCCAAAATGTAAATTAAAATATTATATTTCATAAGCTATTTAACATCATAGACTTAACCATTGAGGGATATTTTAGCATTTAATCATTATCGCATTTAATCATTATAAACAGAATCATTATTTACCACTAAAAAGGTGAGCTACGAAAAATGTACTTTTATGCAGTACTGCTCATAGCCTTACACGTTGCAGCTCATTTACATGGAAAATACAGCTCATAGGCCTCTACTATTTGAGCCAAAAACATTTGCTATATGAGCTTAAAATCGCAAAATGATTGAATGTAGAGAATCCGATATAACCAAATTGCAATATGGACTTTATAAACCACAATCAGGAAAAGTAAAACTCCCGGAAGTCGATGAATTAACAAAATATGCATTGCCCGGTTGCAAATTTCCAATAGTATTTATACCCATTACCGGCCAATATATTCCAATTCCGGCAACTTCTTTTAGCATAATAAAGCCTGCAATCCCTGAACTAAGAACACTTACATCAACCGAACAATCGCTAATAACCGGAATCAGGTTCCATCCTTGTTGAATAGAAATGGTTTTATTGAAATTTTGCAGCCCATCAAATGTCGCTGTTGTCTGATTGGAGGTTTTAATAATGTATGCCTCCTGTGTATCCCAATTCCCGATTGTATTTACACCGTAGGCAGGCTGATATATATCGCCATCCATGTTATACAGAATTTCGATATGCGGAACGGCATCTTCAAAGAGAATTTCGATAGCCTTGTTTTCGGGAACTACATAACTGGAAATGGCAGACCAACCGGAATTAAACGAAAGCTCCTGTAGAGCAGGGATTCCTTCGGTGGCCTTGATACTCCCGTTGCTTAATTCAGGGAAGGGCACTCCTTCATTTAATATGAAATTATCGAAGTTTACGTATGCAGATTCATTAATGGTTAACTCGTTGCTCAACTGAAATCGCAGGTAAAACAATGTTCCGGCTTCAGTAATTGCTTCCGTTCCGGCAATTGCAAAATTCACGGAATTATTCCTGATCACTTTTGAAACTGACCATCCGCTGGACATTGAGCCATTCGTAACGATGTCGAGCAATTCCAATTCAGGCACCTTAAAGCTAATGCTTCCCTGCATCGAAAAAACTTGCTGGCCTGCCGGTAAATCTTCTATGGTTACAGGCAAATCATAAACACTTTCAAAAGGGGCATATCCGTTTGCAATGCTCACATAAGTGTCGTAAACCTGAACATTTCCGGATGTTCCGCTTGCTCCAACTTCATCTGTTGCTACAACATTTATTACACCACTTTGATGCGCTGTGAGAAGCCCGCTTTGATCGATGCTTGCAACATTTGTATTGGTGGTAGCCCATGAATATGGGGGCACACCACCACTTGCGCTAAATTGCAAGGTTTCTCCGGCAACAAGATTTCCGGAGTTTGGGCTTACGTAAATATTTGGGAAAGTATTTTTAGAAAAATAGCCATTCTCGGTGATTGCCAACAAAGACTCATTGAATAATACTTCATCAAAACCAATCCAGGTACCGCCGGAGGAAGACGAAGAAACATCAAATATTATATTCAGCAAAACACCATTCCCCGACAAAGCCTCTGTACTAGCAAAAGCAATGTCCACTTTTCCGGGAATCATAGTACTAAACTCAACAGTAGAATAATCTTCCAAAATAGTTCCTTCCAGACTATAGCCAACAGGGTTTAGTACACTTTGGGTGAATGACAATCGCAGGTTTCCGGATAATATATTTAGCCCCGTAAAAGAGCTGGCATAAATCGGAATCGTAATATTTCCACCCGGCCAATCGCTTGTATCGGGAATAGATAAATGCATTGCCCTTATTTCAATCAAACCTGTTGTTTCATCCTCAACACCATTTACATCTTCAACATGCACCTTGGTAACCCCATGCGAAGTAGAAGTGAATAATCCATCATCAGAAATGCTTCCAACCAGCGGATTTGTCAATGTCCAGTTGTAAGGCGGCGTTCCTCCACCGTTGGCGGTAAATTGCTTTTGCTCACCCACAAAAATTAGTGCCGCATCGGGATAAATATTTATGGTTGGCAGGGCAGGGATTGAAATATATCCATTATCAAAACTCATTTCAGGGCTACCTTCATTGAAATAATTATAAGTGATACTTCCATCAAAATTTAATGCTGTACTTCCAGAGTTTATGCATTCGAAGCGCAAAAACAATAGAGATCCCGTTCCACTTAGATAAGACGATCCGGCTCCTGCAAGGTAAACGTAGTTCCCGGTGGAATTTGACAGAGGGTTTCCCCAGAATTCTGAAATCGCCCCGTTAATCTCTGTTCCTATAAAAGAAAGCTTGGTCGAATTAAAATATATTTTCAACTGATAGGATAAAATATTGTGCCCTGAAAGCGAACTGTCTGCATAAACAGGGATGTCGATAAAATCGCCTATGGCAGCCGTTGTGTCGGGCATCCTGACAAGCAATGGCTGTGCCTGTGCTGTGAACCCCGCAACAATAAAAAACGCCAACAAAATTTGCTTTATCTGATTTTTCATATCTATTAATTTTTAAAATGTTAATATTTAGGGCTTGTTCAAAAATAACTTCCGGTTTTTATAAACATCTTTTGCGCACATACTTCGTTAAAAATACTCACCTTAACCCTGCTATGCTTGCGTTTTTTGCCTTGCCTGTGCGCAAAATATTGTTCCCAAATTCCCGGACTCATTTCTGAGCAAGCCCTGAATGAAACCAGATGTTAATAAGTCAACTGAATTTTTTCGGTGTGTACGCCTTCACCAGCAATTAATTTCAAAACATAGGTTCCGGGATTCAGGCGTTGACCATTCAAATTTGTACCGTTCCACGAAATATGATGTTCTCCGGCACTTTGGAATTCATCAGTTAGTTTTACAAGCTGCTTTCCAAACAAATCATAAATTACAATCTGAACATTCCCTTTTGCAGGCATCGTATAGTTTATGCTTAATTGATTATTAAAAGGATTTGGGTAACATGAAAATTGCTTTTCATTTTCGATAATATTTTCACCAAAACCAGTAGTTGTTCCATTTATAATTATTTGGCCTGAATGCGTATTCCAGCTCAGATTGGTTTCGTTGGCCATAAAGTATTTCGGGTCAACAGATGTGGCGGTTGTATTGGGAACATTCTCCTGTGCCATAAAGTGCAAGTTGGCAATTATCATGTCGCTTTCCAGCGATTCAATTCCGGCAAAAACGATATGTATCAATCCGGCCTCCTGATCAATCACAAAATTAGAATTCATTCCGGTGAGCAAATTCTCAACATCCATCGCTATCAATAAATCAGGATCGAAAGCAATTGTACTTTGCATTGAGTAAACCCCCGAAACATCCTGAATGCTCATTGGAAGATAAAATTCATCTCCGGCATTTACTTCGGCATCCTCAATTGTTAACAATACATTGGATGTTGGAAATGATACGGGCGTAAGAATTTCGGAAGGGAAAAAATTAATCAACCCAACAATGTACTGCAATATTAATGAAGCATCAAAAGCAGAAACGCCGCCAGTGCCGCTCACGTCAGCCACATTTTCCTGCGTTGGAGTTAAGGGATTGTTCACCGGATCGACAACATTGAGCAGTACAAGCGAAGCATCATAAGCCTGGATGATTCCGTTGAGGCTGACATCACCGGCAAGTGGGTTGACTGCGCCATTCGTTCCCCACGGATTATAATCTACTCCATCAGTAACTGTTTCGCCGGTTCCGTCAGGATTATCGGCATGAGTAGGCCCTGAATTATCTCCCCACCAGCAGTTTTCGGCATTGATGGTAAAGGATTGATTTACATTATTTACAGCTTTGGTTGTGATATTGACGAAATCGCAAAAATTAATAATTGGGTTTGATGCAGCGGCAGCATAAACACCATTTGTATTATGATTAAATGAAGAGTTCAGGATGGACGGACTTGCACTGCTTGTGCGGATGGCGCCATACCCACTGGTATTCCTGAATATACAATTTTCAAACCTACATAATTGGTCGATGGCCTGGTTGTCGAATGAAATACCGCTCCATTTCTTATAATTAAATGCTGTGGCCGTACTATCTGCATTGGTGTCGCCTCCATAAAAGTCATCCGAAATACTCGTAAAAACAATATTTTCTTCAGAATTACCAAGGCCTTCTGCGATCAAGCCGTTTTTCACGGTCATGCTTTTTCCGGAGGTAAACTTACATACTACACCTGGCTCGATGGTGAGTGTAACACCTGTTCCAATCGTATAAGCGCTAAAAATATAGGGTGTGTTGTCCATACCAGCAAAAGAACGTTTTGGTAAGGTGGCATCCTGGGTCAATGTTTCAAATTTTACCTTAATTCCTTTATGGGTTGTTCCAGACAATGTATTTCCTGACAGTTCAGCGGGAAAGGAAATAAGCGAAATCCTTAGGGGACTATTGCTTAAATCAATGAAGCTATTGTTTGTGATCACAGGCTCGCATACTCCGGAATTATATATCCCATTCACGGTTTTATAGAAAACACTATTGTTAATAGTTGGTGATGCACTTGTGAGCCATATCGGGTCTGAACTATATCTGAACATTGCATAATTAATGTAGCTGTTATCATCACTCACATCCTCAAACTTTATTTGAACACCCCCACTACCCGTAGTCGGGCTGGTGGCCGATCCGTTTTGCTCGGTATCAGCAGGGCTACCGTATTCGTCATCACGATAATCAGTAAAAACCACCGGGTTTTCAGCAGTTCCGTTTACTTCAATCTTACCTTTTACGGTGAAAACTGAGCCTGTACTCTTCATTACGGTTCCGTCCGGAATTGTTAATGTTGTGCCAGAATTGATGGTTAAGTTAGAAACCATATATGTCATATTGGAATAACCGGCAAAATCCCGTTGGGGAATTGTGGCCGATTGCGAATAGGTTTCACTTTGCACACCAAAAGCATAGTAGCCCATATTAGAAATGGTGTTGTTCTCAAAAGTCGGGTTGGAAAACATGGCAAGGTAAACCGGATACCTGTTAAAATTAAAAATCTGACAATTGGAAATATGTGGGTCTGCTGAGCCATAAACACCAATGGCACTGTAAGACCCCTGTTGCATTTTAACATTGTCGATTTCCACATAGGCATTTTTTACCTCAATAATTCCATTTCCTG
>JAOZRY010000613.1 GCA_029939965.1 Bacteroidales bacterium
ATAAATCATAAATCATAAATCATAAATCATAAATAATAAATCATAAATCGTAAGCATGTGGAAAACCAGTGTATTCATTATTATTTTGTGCATCTCCAATTTATGGGCTTTCGCACAAAACTTTGCTGTATCAGGAAAGGTTTTTGATTCGGAATCAGGGCAACCGCTGGCATTTGTCAATATTATTACCAACAACAGCAATATTGGTACTGCCACCGACATCGACGGGAAATTTAAAATTTATTCGAATCAGGAGATCGGTTTTTTACGTCTTTCGTATGTTGGTTACGAACCCCTGACTTTTTACCTGCATGGAAAAAATAACAATGTTGAAATTCGTCTCAATAAAACAAGCGTGGAGCTCGAAGAAGTTGTGATAGTTGCCGGCGAAAATCCTGCGCATCGCATAATTAAAAATGTTGTTGAAAATCGGGATAATAACAACCCCGAAAAATTGCCGTCGTTCGCTTACACCTCCTACGATAAAATGATTTTTACGGTAGATTCGATCGATTCGAACGAGGAGGTTGATACCCGGGATTCGGGTTACATACGCCTGAAAAACTTTTTGAGCGACAAGGATTTTTTTATGATGGAAACTGTTTCGGAGCGAAAGTTTATGCTGCCCGACCGGAATCATGAAAAGGTTTTGGCTTCGAGAATATCAGGCTTTAAAGACCCCGTTTTTTTATTTCTTATCTCACAACTGCAATCGTCAACATTTTATAACGAGCTCATCACCATCTCCGATAAAAAATACATTAATCCCATTTCGAAGGGTAGTATGCGGAAATACTTTTTTCAGATCGAAGATACAACCTACACCGCGAGGGGCGATAGTGTTTTTATTATTTCTTTTCGTCCGCGCATCAATACAAATTTTGATGGTCTCAAAGGTGTTTTGTCGATAAACAATCACCGTTGGGCTATTCAGAATGTAATAGCAGAACCTTCGCGCGAAAAGGAGGGCATTGCTATTAAAATTCAGCAGATGTACCAATTGGTTAATGATTCCACCTGGTTTCCGGTGCAGCTTAATACGGATATTATTTTTCATAGTATTTCGGTAAATAATTTTGTTCCGGTTGGCAGGGGTAGGAGTTACATTAAGAATATTGAAGTAAATCCTGATCTTGTAAAGCGACAGTTTAACCAAATCTCAGTAGAATTTGACCCCATTGCCGGCAACCGATCCGAAGATTTTTGGCTTGCTTACCGTGGCGATTCACTAACAAATCGTGAGCAACGAACCTACCAATTTGTTGATAGTATTGGAAAGAAAGAGAATTTGGATAAAATGGTTTATGGGATAAAAACCTTGCTTAACAACCGTTTGCCTCTTGGTAAAATTGATATTGATCTTACTAAAATTGCAAAGTACAACGATTATGAGGGGCTATATCTTGGCATGGGTTTGTTGACCAGCAAAAAACTCTCGCAGACATTTGAAGCGGGTGCTTTTTGGGGTTATGGTTTTGGTGATAAAACAGCTAAATATGGTGGCAATTTATCGGTAACCATCAACAGGTATCGCGAAATTAAAGTTGGGCTTGCCTATTTTGATTATGTAACTGAAACCGGTGGTGTGAAATTTTATGGAGATAATGAAAGTGTCTTAAATCCTGCTAACTTCCGAAGCCTTTTAATTACCCAAATGGATCGCACTGAACGTATGCAAGCTGCGGTAAGTTTCAGAGGGCTGCGATATGGAAGCTTTACAATTGGGATGGCAAAAGACCTGAAGCGCATCACCAACAATTATTATTTTGATCCTGAAAACACCGGGAGCCAGGTTGAAAAGCCAGAATACAATTTTACTGAATTTTCGGCAGGCTTAAGGTATGCGTATAAAGAGAAATTTCTTGATTTACATGATACCCGAATTTCGCTTGGTACAAAGTTTCCGGTGGTTTGGTTTAAATATACCCGTGGCCTGAGTGGTATGTTGGAGGGTGATTTTGCTTACAACAAATTTGATTTGAAAATCGAAAAAACCTTTTTTCTGAAATACTTTGGGGAGTCGAAATTTGAGTTTATGGCCGGATATGTTGATAATCCCATCCCACAAACCAACCTGTATAGTGGTCGTGGAGCATACCATGCTTTTACAATTTATGCTCCCGGAAGTTTTGCCACGCAGCGCATGAACGAATTTTTGGCCAATAAATATGCTTTCCTTTTTTACACACACAATTTTGGGAAATTGCTCTGGCGTGGTAAAAAGTTCAGCCCAGAGTTTGCCATTGCCACCAATCTCGGAATTGGTGACCTCGATCATCCTGAATACCACAAAGGCATAACTTATAAGGTAATGGATCAGGGATATTTTGAATCCGGCCTTCTAATTAACAGTATGCTAAACATGTCTGGGATTTATACAATTGGTGCAGGATTATTCTATCGATACGGTTTTTATCATCTACCCAAAACAGCTGATAATTTTGCTTATAAAATTACAATAACATTCCCACTAATATTCTAAGGTTTTTTGCTTGTTTGCCAATAGCCTGGTTTTGAAATTTAATCGGCATTTTTCATTTCTCGGTTTACCCCGTTAAATAGATTTCTAATATGTTGTTTTAATTTCACGGGGGTTACATTTTGCGTGTGTATGAAAACCTTATTTTTCTTTTGCAATAATTTCAAATACATCCCCAAACTCTCTACATGATTG
>JAOZRY010000614.1 GCA_029939965.1 Bacteroidales bacterium
TGGGAGATTTCCTGATGGTTTTGGAGGTTTCGAGTTTTTTGATCAGGCTACACCTGAAATGCCAAATGGTTTAAACCAGGAAATTGCAATTGCTGAAGGCTGGTCAGCCATTTCATCATACCTTATTCCATGGGATGGAGATATTGAAAATATATTCTCGAATAATCAGGATGATCTTATAATTCTGATGAACGAAACCGGAGAGTATTGGCCGGATCAAAATATCAATACACTTAATAATTGGGGGCCTTATGATGCGTTTTTGGTAAAGACATCTAATTCGATTAGTATTAATATTTCAGCCTTAAACAGTGCATACAATGAAATTTCAATTTCGCCGGGATGGACTTTAATTCCTTGCCTTTCAAGTGTTAATGTTTCTGTTGAGACCATGTTAGAAAATTTGAATAACGAAATTAGTTTAATAAAGGAAGTTGCAGGAAAACGATCGTATTGGCCAGAGGAAGGCATTTTTACTCTGCAACAACTTGAGCCTGGCAAAGCTTACCTGATTTTTGCAACAGAGGAATGTGATTTAGAGTTTCCTGATTAGTGTTTGACAATAATGTCCGATTTCTTCCCCGAAGTGTCGTGGGCAGGCTGTTATAAAAAACTTAATGGTGTAGGAATAAGCTAATAGAAGAAAGAAAAAGGAATGTCGAATATTGAATATTGAATATTGAAGGGGAGAAAGAAAAATAAAGAAGTTTATTGCCGGGGTTAATATTTCGCTTTATTAACGTTTCCATGTCCTTCGGACGATGGAAAGTTTCCTGATGTGCTTCCGACTTTCCAACGTCCGTTAGGACTTGGAAACGTCAAAAGAATTGGAAAACGTGAATCAATGTATAAACAATTCACACCTCCAAACATATCTTTCCCTATTTTTGCCCAATGGAAATCCGCCGTGTTGAAGATTTAATTTTCGAATATTTCCCATTCGTTCCCACCCAGGGTCAACGAATTCTTATACTGGCTCTTGCCGAGTTTATTCTAAATCGCAACAAACACGAAGCATTTCTTTTTAAGGGCTACGCCGGAACCGGCAAAACTACTGTGCTGAGTGCGCTGGTGAAAGCTGCACCTGCTTTGCGCCTCAAAAGCGTTTTATTGGCACCAACCGGTCGTGCTGCCAAAGTACTGGCTTCGTATTCGGGAAAACAAGCTTTTACAATTCACAAAAAAATATATATGCCACGATCTACCAGCAATGGTGGCATATATTTGCACCGGATGGATAACCTGCATACAAACACTTTATTTATTGTTGATGAAGCTTCCATGATTCCCGGCAAACCTGCACAGAACGGGCAATTTTATTCGGATGCCGATTTGTTAAGCGACCTTATTGAGTATGTATATTCCGGCAAAAATTGTAGCCTTATCCTGATTGGCGACACAGCGCAGCTACCACCGGTTGGAGCTGATATTTCGCCGGCCATGGACACCAAATTCCTTGAAACCAGATTTCGCTTACAAGTGCGAATGCTGGAACTCAGGGAAGTAATGCGGCAGTCGCTCGAATCGGGAATACTGGCAAATGCTACCCTGATCCGCAAAAAAATTGCCACCGAAAATTTTGATTTCCCGGTTTTTAATCTTCAAAATTTTCCTGATATTAAAACCATCGATTCCGCTGAACTTGAAGATGCATTGTTTTTTGCACACAAAGACTACGGCGACGACAAAACTATTGTTATAACCAGATCGAACAAAAGAGCTAATATATATAACCGTGAGATCAGAAATCGTATATTGTTTAGGGAGGATGAAATTTCGGCCGGTGATTATATGATGGTAGTTCGAAACAATTATTATTGGCTGCCCAAAGATTCGCCGGCAGGTTTTATTGCCAATGGCGATATTATTGAAATACAAAAAATAAGGCGAATAACCGAAATGTATGGCTTTCGGTTTGCCGATGCTTTGGTTCGTTTGGTCGATTATCCCGATCATCCCGAAATAGATACAAAGCTTATGCTCGATACTATAACTGCTGATACTCCGGCATTATCATACCAGGATAATCAACGGTTTTTTGATGAGGTGATGAAAGATTATGAGGACATCCCCGAACGCAGAGGTAGGATGGAAAAGGTAAAAAACAATCCCTGGTTCAATGCTTTGCAGGTAAAATTTGCTTATGCCCTTACCTGTCATAAAACGCAGGGCGGGCAGTGGAAAACCATATTCATCGACCAGCCCTGGTTGCCCGACAACACCATCGACAAAGAATTTCTTAGGTGGCTCTACACGGCTGTTACCCGAGCAACTAATGAGGTTTATCTTGTAAATTTTAAGGAAGAGTTTTTTTAAGAATAGAAGGTTGAGGGAGAGGGAGAGAGAGAGGTTGAGGTTGAGGTTGAGAGAGGGAGAGGTTAGAAGGTAGATTTTAGAAATTCATTTTTGGTTTTTATTTGGTGCAATTAGATCAATTAGGCCTTGCTGAAAAACCCAACACGTTTTGTATATTTCGGAGTTCTTCTCTTTATTAACGTTTCCATGTCCTTCGGACGATGGAAAGTTTTGTTCCCGACTTTCCAACGTCCGAAGGACTTGGAAACGTCAATAAACGAAATTAACAGTAAGGTGCAGAGCACCGAAATATCAGTGCACGGAAAATGCTGTAATGATTTCAAAAGCCTTGCATTAAAAACTAAAAAGTGAAT
>JAOZRY010000615.1 GCA_029939965.1 Bacteroidales bacterium
ATTCATTTATTCCCTCGCTTGGCATTGATGCTAAAACTTTTTGGACAGAAGCAAAGCAACGGGCAAAGGACAACGACATGGATGAGATACTGTCGTACATGCAGCTCATGATTCAAAAAGCCGAAAGTAAAGAACTACCCATTAGAAAAGTCGATTTTGAAAATTACGGAAAGGAAATAACTTTTTTTGAAGGTGTAGAAACATACTTCGACAGGATTAATAATTATGCAAAAGCAAAAGGCATAACCCTTGAGCATTATATAATTTCATCAGGGTTAAGGGAATTTGTAAGAGGTACAAAAATCGCAAAACACTTCAAGAATATTTACGCATCAGGATTTAAATACAATGCTAGCGGGGTTGCAACATGGCCGGCACTTGCGATAAACTACACCAACAAAACCCAGTTTCTTTTTCGAATAAACAAAGGGATTAATAATTCGTATGACAATACCGAAATTAACAAGTACACACCCGATGCTGATCGCCCGATGCCATTTAATCAAATGATTTACATAGGTGATGGAGAAACAGATGTTCCGGCAATGAAGATGATAAAATACCAGGGAGGCAAAGCAATTGCTGTTTATAATCCAAAAATCAGAGCTAAAAAAAACAGGAAGTCTCCGAAACAAATTTGTGAAGACCTGATTAGCCAAAATAGGGCAGATTACATTGCTCCTGCAAATTATTCTGATGGAAGCGATCTTGATAAAATGATTAAACTAATCATTGATAAAATTCATACAGAGATTGAGTTGAAGAAATATGTAAAATAACAGTTTATGACAACACCTGAATTAGAACAAATTTTACAGAATCTGCGCAGTCTAACTGCCGAAACAGAAGTGGCAGAATTTAAGGAAGCCAAAAACGGTTACGATTTTAATAAACTCGGTAAATACTTCTCAGCTCTTAGCAATGAAGCTAATCTTATGGGAAAACCCCATGCCTGGCTGGTATTTGGGGTTGAAGATAAGCGACACCTGATAGTTGGTAGTCGATTTCGTCTCAGACGAAAGGATTTGGATAGCTTGAAGGGGGAGATAGCAAATAAAACAACTAACCGCATTACATTCATCGAAATACATGAACTCCTTTTGTCCGAAGGGCGGGTTATAATGTTTCAGGTACCTGCTGCTCCAAAAGGTTTCCCTATTGCTTTTGAAGGCCATTATTATGGCCGCGATGGTGAAGAATTGGCTCCGCTTAATTTAGAAGAGATTGAACGTATCAGGGCTCAGGCAACCACCGAAGATTGGAGTGCAGCAATTGTCCCTGATGCCAGTGTTGGAGATTTGGATGAAGAGGCTATTTTATTAGCCCGTAAAAATTACAAAAATAAATTCCCCGAAAAGGCAGACGAAGTTGATTCGTGGAATAATATCACCTTTCTCAACAAAGCCAAAATTACAATTAAAGGGAAAATAACAAGAACGGCAATTGTCCTGCTGGGAAAAGAAGAATCAGAGCATTTTATAAACCCTGCTGAAGCAAAAATCAGATGGTTGTTGAAAGATACAAATGGGAATGATAAAGACTATTTGATAGTTAGTTGCCCTATTTTCCTGGCTGTTGATAAAACATACGCAAAAATCCGGAATCTGAAATATCGCTACCTTAAAGATGGCACACTATTCCCTGATGAGGTGAATCAATACGAACCTTATTCCATCCGTGAGGCATTAAATAATTGTATTGCCCATCAGGATTATACTAAACATGGCAGAATTAATGTCGTGGAGATGGAAGACAGATTGATGTTTACCAATCTCGGTAGCTTTATCCCTGGTAGTGTGGAAAAAGTTGTTAAAGATGATGCCCCCGAAGAACACTACCGAAATCGTTTTTTAGCCACAGCAATGTTTAATCTTAAAATGGTTGATACAGCGGGTGGTGGAATTAGAAAAATATTCAACTTTCAAAGAGAGCGCTTTTTCCCAATGCCGGATTATGATTTATCGGGAGAAAAAGTAAAAATGATTATTTCGGGGAAAGTGCTGGATTTAGATTATGCCAGGTTATTGGCGCAGAATAAGGATTTGACTTTAGAGGAAATCATGATATTGGATAAAGTTCAGAAAAAGCAATCCCTAACGGCTTTTGAAGAAAAACTTCTCAAGTCGAAGAAACTTATTGAAGGTAGAAAACCCAATTATTACATTGGAATCAAAGTAGTGCAAAAAACCGGACAAAAAGCTTCTTATACTAAAAACAAAGCTTTTGACAAGCAGTATTATCTCGATTTGATTGTTAAATCAATAAAACAACACAAAAGTCTTAGCAGAAAAGATGTTGATGAATTGCTTTGGAATAAACTACCTGAATGGATGGATGATAAACAACGTAAAATAAAGATAAACAATCTATTGTCTGAACTTAGAAGGAATGGTAGAATTAGAAATGAGGGTACTTTGAAAGACTCTAATTGGGTTTTAATAAAGACTTCTAATTAAAGAATTATTAAAAGAATTATTAAAAGAACTATTAAAAGAATTATTAGAAGAGTTATTAGAAGAAAGATTAAGAGAAGAGTTATTAGAAGAAAGATTAAGAGAAGATTTATTAGAAGAGTGATGAATAAACCAATTCTCCAAAAGCAAAAATATTCTCCAAAAAGTTAAAACATGGATACACCAAGCTTTAAAGAAGACCACATTAGTCAGATA
>JAOZRY010000616.1 GCA_029939965.1 Bacteroidales bacterium
ATATCGTTTTTTTTCCTGATTGCCAATTCGCTCTTTTCAGGTGCTATTGGAGATAGTATTTATACGGCAAAAAATCCTGCTAACCCCGGCGATACCATTGTCTTTTTCGAAGAAAACTTTGATGATGGGGATTTTACGAAAAATCCTTTATGGACAACTTATTTAAACCAGAAATGTGCGCCACAACCTGCAACAGCTACAATTGTTGATGGTGCGTTAAAATTATTCCAAAAAGGTGCACTGACATGTGGGACCTATGCAAGGCTTGTTATAGATTTAGATATCCCGGTTACCGACTACACAAAAATACAATTTGATGTAAAGCCATCTTATTCATCAGTGGATGAAGGGGCCGGTTGGTTAGGTAGGGAATATCCTGTTTCGGTTAAAATAAGAATAGAATCGGAAAATGGAGAATTATTAATGCTTTGGTTTGCTTATAATTACCGTGGTGGTGAAAATGATTTTACCAACCAATTGATCAGGATTGCTTTTCCTGATTGTGGGCAGGATGTATGGCTCCGAAATGAGGTATTTACAATCAGGAAGTATTTCCCGGATGCAAAAACTATTTCCAGTGTCATGATTGAAGGCATAGGTTGGGATTATGAAGGGTATGCAGATAATATCAAGATATTCGATTGTGGGCCAAACATTAATAATTCTGTGAACAAGATTAAAATCGATTCCCTTGAAAATCGATTGGCGGCAATATCCGGAATTGAAAAGGCCAATACCCTCAACTGCTTATCTGAATTATACAAGCAAATTTCATCCGAAAAATCAATAGAATATGCAAATGAAGCCCTGGAGCTTAGTAAAAGAATAAATTACAGAGAAGGTGAATTAATTGCTTTAAAACAAATTGGTATGGGATACAGCCGTGTAGGCAAGTATGAAAAATCTATTGAATCGCGCAAAAAAAACTTAAGGCTGTTTATAGAAATAGGCGAAAATCACTTTATACCCGGCTATTTAAACCTAATCGCCGAGAATTATTATCAAATAAGAAATTATGACAGTGCGATTGTTTACTTTCAGGAATCCATAAAATTGGGCCGGGAATTAAACAAACAAAATTTGGTCACATCTTCTTTTAAGGGATTGGCAAATTCTTACATGGTGCAGAACATGTTCGATAAAGCACTTGAGTATTTTGAACAATTACTGGATATTTACATAGAGGCCGATAATTGTATTGGTATTATTTCCACACACAATGAAATTGCCAGGGCGTATTATTTATCAGGTAATTCACAAAAAGCGATCGAGCATTATGATGAATCATTGAAATTAGCTGAAAAGACCGGGACCACAAAGGATTTGGCAAAGACATATGAAAACCTGGGCGATATCTATTATAAGGCCGAATATAACCAAAAAGCCCTGGGTTATTATAACAAATCACTTGTAGTTAATATTAAAAATGGGGAGCTAAACAGCACTGCACTATCCTACTTTTGCATTAGCCATGTATATTGTAGTTTAAAAGATTTTGAGGGTGCACTTGAAAACCTTGGCATGAGTTTAAGTATAGCCCAAAAGCAAGACCTGGAAAACCTTGAAGGCGACATTTATTTAAAGTACAGCGAAGTTTATGATGAAAAAGGCGATAAGGAGATGGCTTTAAGCTATTTTAAATTATATTCCAGGAAAAGAAATATTCTTTTCAATAAGGAAAAAAACCAGGCATTGATTGAGCAAAATGTAAAATATGAAAGCGAAAAAAAAGATCAGGAAATAGAGTTATTAAACAAAGAAAATGAGATAAAGGAGCTAAATATCAAACAAAAGTCATATCAATTATATCTTAGTATTGCAATTGGAGGTTTGGTGCTGATAGTAGTGGTAATAATTTACGGCAGGTACAGGGCAAAACAAAAAGCGAATATATTACTTGCCGGGCAGAAAGAACAACTGAAAAAATTTAACACCGAACTTATTGCAAAAAATGAGTTGATATCAGGCCAAAAACAGGAAATCGAAAAACGGGTTGAAGAAAAAGAGGTCATGCTACGCGAATTGCATCATCGGGTAAAGAACAACATGCAGGTAATTTACAGTATGTTAAGCCTCCAGGCCGATAAATTGAAGGACAAAGATGCCATATCGGCCATCGAGGCCAACATCCATCGCGTATGGGCAATGGCACTGATACATCATAAACTTTACTTAGATGAAAACCTGACACAAATTAATATGCCACAATATATCAATGAATTAAGCACCAATATTTTAGAAACGAATACAAATAAAAAGCAGCAGATTAACATAAAGTATGATATTCAAAACATAAACCTTGAGGCAGACATGGCGATACCATTGGGATTGATTATTAACGAACTGCTCTGCAATGCACTAAAACATGCATTCAATGACGTTTCTTCCCCCAAACTAAATATTCAATTAAAGGAAGAAAGTAACCATAATCTGGTTTTAAACATAAAAGACAATGGGGCCGGTATTTCAGAAGATATTGCTCCGAATAAACCAGGTGTATTCGGGCTTGAACTTATTAACATGCTGGTCAGGCAATTAAAAGGAAAACTGGAAATCACAAACCAAAATGGCGCATGTTTTAAACTAACTATTTCGGCACCTGCAATAACCCATACTGATCCATTGCAGCCCTAAATCAACAATCAACAATCAACAATCAACAATCA
>JAOZRY010000617.1 GCA_029939965.1 Bacteroidales bacterium
TTTTTAAGTGTATCCAAGAATAAGTGATTTAATTAACCAACTTTTTGGCACATCTATTAACCTGCCAATACAGACTTACGGATTTTTTGTTGCAATGGCTTTTTTGTCAGCAGGTTATATTTTGTATTTCGAACTCCAACGAAAAGAAAAGGTGGGTCAGATTCCGGCTCAGACAAAAAAAATAATTAAAGGTAAACCACCCAAACTAAGCGAATACTTTGTTTCCGGAGTGTTATATTTTGTAATTGGTTTTAAAGGACTTGCAATAATTCTGAATTATCAGAACTTTGTTTTGAAACCTCAGGATTTCCTGCTGTCTGATTCAGGAAATCTGCTTGGGGGGATTTTGCTTTCAGCAGCAGCAGTTTTATATACGTACTGGAGCGGAAAAAAGGAGAAGTTGGATAAACCGGTGGAAGAGGAAGTACAGTATCATGCCTGGCAACTTACTCCGGCAATTGTATTGATTGCAGCAATATCAGGGATATTTGGTGCAAAGATTTTTGATGTTGTCGAACATTTAGATGATTTCTTCAGGGATCCGTTCGGTGTGTTGTTTTCGTTTAGCGGTTTAACTTTTTATGGTGGTCTTGTAGTAGCTACTTTTGCCGTTGCCTGGTATGGAAATAAGAATAAAATAAAATGGCCTGTGTTGGCTGATGCTGTTGCACCGGCTCTTTTGTTGGCTTATGCCATAGGCCGAATTGGATGTCAGCTTTCGGGCGATGGCTGCTGGGGTATTCCGAATCTGGAACCCAAACCCGATTGGTTGGGCTTTTTGCCAGATTGGATGTGGAGCTTTACGTTTCCACACAACGTAATTAAAGAGGGAGTGCCAATTGCCGGATGTCATGGTGAGTTTTGTTATGAACTGGGGCAACCGGTTTTTCCAACCTCATTTTATGAAACTACCCTCAATTTAATCTTCTTATTATTAATATGGAATCTCAGGAAAAGGATTGTTATTCCGGGAATCCTGTTTGCACTTTACCTTGTAACCAATGGGCTCGAAAGGTTTTTAATAGAATTTATCAGGGTAAATATTCAATATTCAGTTTTAGGATTAAACATTACGCAGGCTCAATTTATAGCAATTGGTTTAATAGCCATGGGAATAATAGGAATCTTCTATTTCAAACAAATCCACAAGGTTTCAAATAAAGCCAACAAAATATTATGAATCTACAACAATTAACCAGTCAGGTGTCCAATCTTTCACGGGCAATCGGTAAAATAATCCGTGAAGAATCCATAAACTTTTCGATGAAAGATGTTGAGAAAAAAGGAGTACATGATTTTGTTTCGTATGTGGATAAATCGGCAGAGGCAAATTTGGTATCAGAGCTTTCCAAAATGCTGCCTGAAGCAGGCTTTATTGCTGAAGAAAATACTGAACTACAGAGGCAGGAACGCTACAATTGGGTGATTGATCCCCTGGATGGGACTACAAATTTTATACATGGTATCCCAATTTTTTCGATAAGTATTGCGCTGTTAGACTTTGATGATGTTATTCTTGGAGTGGTATATGAAATAAATTTGAATGAGTGCTTTTATGCATGGAAAAACAGTAAAGCATTTTGTAATGGAAATGAAATTCGGGTGAGTGTTCCTGATAAGTTGTGCGATAGCCTTTTGGCAACAGGATTTCCATATTCTGATTATTCCAAACTTGATCAATATCTTAAAATGTTCCGGCATTTGTTACTCAAAACTCATGGAGTGCGACGTCTGGGATCTGCAGCAGTTGATCTGGCTTATGTTGCATCTGGCCGGTTCGAAGGGTTTTATGAATATGGCCTGAATTCGTGGGATGTTGCAGCCGGAACTTTTATTGTGCAGCAAGCAGGTGGGAAAGTTACAGATTTTGGCGAGGGAGATGATTATATTTTTGGAAAAGAATTGGTGGCTACTAATGGTCAAATTCATGATGAATTTATGGACGATCTTAAAAAATATTTTGCCCGAATTTGATTTTAGATTATTATTGTGAAAATAAAGACCAACAATAAAACTTTTTGGATTGGTGGCAGCAAAAACGAAAAATAATAATATGGGTAAGGCAGTTTCATCTGTGGAATATACAAAGGATAGTCCAACACGGAGTTTTCTTAAAGCTTTAAGCTGGCGGCTTATTGCCTCCGGAACAACATTTTTGGTTACATTCATCATATTTAAAAATGCCACTGATAAAACTTTGGACGAGGCATTGGAAACGGCCTGGTACGTTACTGTTGTTGAGTTTTCGGTAAAAATCATCATTTATTATTTACACGAACGTCTTTGGACAAACATTAGTTGGGGTAAGTACTGGCGGCGGAATTATTGGGTCAGGCAGGGATGGAAAAGGCTATATCGAAAAATGCATCAGGATTAAAACATTCGTTAATAATATTTTTTTTTGTTTTACTACCATTTTAGTGATAAACAATGATTCTGTGGTTCTGTTATAAATTTGATTATAATGATGAAATGCGACAAGGAGACAATGCGATAAGCATTGAATCATTAAAGCATTGAATTATATTTTTTATATTTTATAAAGTAATAAAATGACAAATAGTACTCAGGTAAGTTTACTTAGTCTCTGCAAGAAAACTCAACATTATAGGAAGTGGGTGTCAGAAATCGCTGAGATCGAGGCGGACGAAGTGTTGAAAAAC
>JAOZRY010000618.1 GCA_029939965.1 Bacteroidales bacterium
TTATTTAACCCCGCGCTAAAGCACGGGGCTACGCAATATATAATAAAAGATGCTAGCATTACGACAATATAGTTTACAGTAAGTAAGGAGTTCTGAATTTACAAAACTAACCAACATGTTGTTTAAATCATAAATCGTAAATTGAACCAGGCTCTTATTTCTAATATTCTTGTTGTTTTTGGCAATATTACATAACTTAATAAAGATTATCAACTAATCTCATTCAATCTACCATCAATCTTTTTCAATCCCTTTTCCGGCTCGTCCGGGTTAGGATATTGTATGCATTATTTCATTGAAAATATTTCGCTTTTTTATCACAAAAAAATCACGGTAATTTTTTAACAAAATTTGTTGATAAATCGCCATTTAGGGGAATGTAAAATAGTGAATATTAGAAAGATATTTGTTATTTTTGCATAAATTTATTTTGATTATTTTCAATTAATTGATTATGACAACAGAAGAAAAAAACTTATCTTCACAAGATTATTCAGCAAATAATATTCAGGTTCTCGAAGGGCTTGAAGCCGTAAGAAAAAGACCCGCCATGTACATTGGCGATGTTAGTACAAAAGGTCTTCACCATTTGGTTTATGAGGTTTTAGATAATTCGATCGATGAAGCGCTTGCAGGTTATTGCGACCGGATTGATGTGGTTATGCATGAAAACAACTCCATATCGGTTACTGATAATGGCCGTGGAATTCCGACCGGAATGCACGAAAAAGAAAACCGTTCGGCACTCGAAGTAGTAATGACAGTACTCCATGCCGGAGGGAAATTCGATAAAGGTTCTTACAAAGTTTCAGGTGGTTTGCATGGTGTAGGTGTTTCATGTGTTAACGCATTATCTTCCAAACTTGAAGTTATAGTATATCGCGAAGGAAAAACTTTTCGCCAGGAGTATCATCGTGGTAAGCCGGTTGAACCGGTTTGTGAAATTGGCAAATCTGACAAAACCGGAACTAAAGTTACATTTATTCCTGACGATACTATTTTTATTGTTAGTGTTTACGAATACAGTATTCTAACATCACGGCTTCGTGAACTTGCATTTCTCAACAAAGGGATTTTGCTTACTATAACTGATGAGCGTACAAAAAACGAAGATGGGGAGTTTATTACAGAACAATTTCTGTCAGAAAAAGGCCTGGCAGATTTTATTGAATATCTTGATGCTACCCGCGAAAAATTGATGCACGATCCAATTGCAATCGAAGGCGAAAAAAACAATATGCCTATTGAAATTGCGATGCAGTACAACACTTCATTTTCCGAAAACCTACATTCTTACGTTAATAACATCAACACTCACGAAGGTGGTACACACCTTGCCGGTTTCCGAAGAGGTCTTACACGTACACTAAAATCTTATGCCGATAAATCGGGGATGCTTGCCAAACTAAAGTTTGATATAAATGGCGACGACTTCCGCGAAGGATTAACCGCCATTATATCGATAAAAGTTGCCGAGCCTCAATTTGAAGGCCAGACCAAAACAAAATTGGGTAACTCTGATGCAATGGGTGCTGTTGACCAAATGGTTAGCGAATCTCTATCGCATTATTTAGAGGA
Organism: Bacteroidales bacterium; assembly: GCA_029939965.1. Lineage (GTDB taxonomy): Bacteria > Bacteroidota > Bacteroidia > Bacteroidales > 4484-276 > SABY01. Next base: position 1,579 of record JAOZRY010000618.1, read on the forward strand.
AAACCCCAAAGAAGCAAGAACCATTGTTAATAAAGTTATCCTTGCTGCCACAGCACGCCATGCTGCACGTAAAGCCCGTGAACTGGTTCAGCGCAAAAATGTTTTGTCGGCAACCGGACTTCCCGGGAAACTATCCGATTGTTCGGAACGCGACCCGGCTTTGTGCGAAATTTACCTTGTGGAGGGCGACTCAGCGGGTGGAACTGCTAAGCAAGGGCGCGACAGAAAATTTCAGGCTATTTTACCCCTTCGTGGTAAAATACTGAATGTAGAGAAAGCTATGCAGCATAAAATATTTGAGAGCGAAGAAATCAAAAATATGTTTACTGCACTCGGTGTTTCCATTGGCACCGAAGAAGATAGTAAAGCACTTAATATCACAAGGCTACGCTATCACAAGGTAATAATTATGACTGATGCTGATATTGACGGAAGTCATATTGCCACACTTATACTCACCTTCTTTTTTAGATATATGAAGGAGCTTATTGAGAAAGGTTACGTTTATATTGCAACTCCACCATTTTATCTTATCAAAAAAGGCAAAGATGAGAGGTATTGCTGGACTGAGGAGGAGCGAAACAATCTTGTGAAAGAATGGTCGGTTGATGGTGAAGGAAAAGGAATTCATATACAGCGATATAAAGGTTTGGGTGAGATGAATGCCGAACAGCTTTGGGTAACCACCATGCAACCCGAAAACCGTATTCTGCGTCAGGTTACCATCGAAAATGGCACCGAAGCCGACAGGATTTTTTCTATGCTCATGGGCGATGAAGTTCCCCCACGACGCGAATTTATTGAGCAAAACGCCAAATATGCCAATATTGATGCATAATTAAGATATTATAATATTTTTCATGTTGCTTAAGGCCTTCCGGATTTATTTCCGGGGGGCTTTTCTTATACGAGCATCTATGGTTTTGCGTATATAGTGTCTGCAAGAAAACTCCATTTTTCAGGAAGTGGGTGTCAGAAATCGCTGAGATCGAGGCGGATGAAGTGTTGAAAAACAAGGAGTTTACTTTTGTAAATGACTGTTTTCAACACAAGT
>JAOZRY010000619.1 GCA_029939965.1 Bacteroidales bacterium
TTGCACCGGTGATAAGTATAGCAGCAATTGCAGGTGGAAAAACTTCCAGAATTACAGCAGGCATAACATATTCGCGATCAACAAGCCCATCGGGACCAAAAATTGCTATTCCTATCCAACCAATCATTAATGCCCCGATGTAGGCTATTACAGTCCATGCAATTCCAACATTTCTTGCAATCCGAGCCTGTTTTTTATTTTTAATCGCCATAAATCTCATACTCAATTGAGGCTGACCACCAAGGTAACCAAAGAACCAGGAGAATCCTCCAACAATTACAACACCGGTCATAAAACCGTTGAACCCTCCAAGAAATGAGTTGTATTCCGGTCCGGCTTTTTGCAACGCTAATTCAATTGATTGGGCAAATAATTCGGGATGGTTCGAAAGGTAAATTAACCCGACTATTGGGCCTATAATCAGCGTGGCTATCATAACAATAGCCTGAATAACATCGGTGTAAACCACGCTACGGAATCCACCATAAATAGTGTAGGGAATGATAATAATTGCTGTGATTAACATACCCAACTCAGGTTGGATATTGAACATGGTATGCAGTGTTTTTCCTCCTCCCAAAAATTGGATTAATCGAAAAATTATAAAGAAGCAAAATTTTGTAAAATCTACTATTTTATGTTTTTAATAATGGCTTGATAAATATACCCGATAATAAAAGCACTAGATAATATGTGGCTGCAGGAAAATTCCATATTTCAAGGAAGTGGGTGTTAGAAATCGCTGAGATAGAGGTGGACGAAGTGTTAAAAATCAAGGTATTTGCAAAGTAAACTTTTGTCCAGTAGTTCTTGTTACATTAATTCTCGTAGGGATTGTAATGAAAAACTAATGTTTGAAGCAATAAATAAACATTAACCCAACGGATGCTGCCAGCGGCAGGGATTGAAGTGGTAGCTTGTTGAATATGGCGGCTGTGATTTTTGTTGGTGGGTGGAGGCTGTAAGCCCCCGCACCACCTACAAAAAACCAGCCGGCATGAAACAACTACAAACGAAAAGCCCGTAGCCGCCCAAATTAAAATTTAAAAAAAATAGACGTACACGAAACTAAGGCTGGTATTGATAGTAAAATCAGTAGAGGTAGTTTTAGTGCTTGTTTTTTTCTGCAATGTCTTTCGGTTATAGGTTGTTCAAAAGTAGAAATTGAAGAATACGAAAAATCTTTTTTAGTTGCTGCTGAACCTAATGTTGAATATAATAAAAAGTCAAATCATGAAAAATAAAGAGATAAAATTTATTGATTTATTTGCCGGTATTGGGGGAATAAGACTTGGTTTTGAAAATATATTCAATAGTCTTGGATATAAAACGAAATGTGTAATGACATCTGAAATAAAACCATACGCGGTAAAAACACTGAGGCAAAATTTTGAGCATGATTTTTTGGCAGGTAATATATTTGATATCAGAAATGAATTTATTCCGGATTTTGATTTTCTACTTGGAGGTTTTCCTTGCCAACCATTTAGTACTGGTGGAAAAAGACAAGGATTTTTAGACACGCGTGGAACTTTATTTTTTGAAATCGAACGAATTTTAAGAAATAAAAAACCCGATGGCTTTATTCTTGAAAATGTTGAAGGTTTAGTAAAGCACGATTTGGAAAATTCAAAAGACGAAATAGGAAGAACACTTACAACAATATTGCATACTCTCGAAAATGATTTGGGGTATAACGTTTCATGGAAAGTATTTGATTCATTAGAATTTGGTTTACCTCAGTCAAGAAAACGAATTTTCATCGTAGGCACTAAAAATGAAAACGTTGATTTAACTGGCAATAAGCCAAAATTTAATAAGCTTGAAAGCATTCTGGAAAGAGGCCTTGAGCCATTACAATCTAATTTTATTAACAAACTACTATCACATTTTGAAATTGAAGATTTATATGGAAAATCAATTAAAGATAAAAGAGGTGGTAAGAATAATATCCATAGTTGGGATATTGGAATTAAAGGCAAAGTTTCGGATGAGCAATGTATTTTGTTAAATAAATTATTTAAAGAACGAAGAAAGAAACGATGGGCTGAAGAAATTGGAATAGACTGGATGGATGGCATGGCTTTAACTTTAGATCAGATAAATACATTTATTGAAAAGCCTAAATTTGAACTAAGGAAAATGCTTGATGATTTGGTTAAAAAAGGATATTTGAAATTTGAACACCCGAAAAAACTCATCACAGAAAATTCTAAAAATGGCGTTCGGTCTTATCGTGAATATGATGAAACAAAGCCAAAAGGTTATAACATTGTTACCGGTAAACTCAGTTTTGAAATCAATAAAATTTTAGACCCTAATGACATTGCCCCTACTTTAGTTGCAACAGATGTTTCAAGACTTGCTGTACCTGATGGCAAGGGGCTTCGTAGATTAACCATTAGAGAAGGATTAAGGCTTTTTGGTTATCCTGAATGGTATAAAATTCCAACAAAAGAGTACGATGCATTTGATTTATTAGGCAATACAGTTGCAATTCCTGTAGTTGAGTTTGTAGTTTCAAGAATTGCAGAAGTCATAGAAAACCAAGAAAATTATCTAACCGTTAATGAAGTACCTGTATGTGTTTCATAGTTATTCAAAACATTTCTTAACCAAACGTTTTTAATA
>JAOZRY010000078.1 GCA_029939965.1 Bacteroidales bacterium
CGTTAAAAGTAAATGTTTTAACATACCATATAATTTTATATTTGTTCTACTTTGTGCTAAAGGGCGGTAAAACTACAAATAAAAAAATGTTTTAACCAAAACCTTTTTACCATTTTGCCCTATTTAAATTCACACTTAATTAGCGTAACGCCTATTTAAGATTTCTGAATAAATTATTGCCTTTCGCAAATCAAAATACTCTTCCGAATCAGTAAAGTCCTGATCATCCTCCTGCTGCAACTCCATTTCATCTTCATTATTCACAATTACATCTTCCGTTTTTTTGGCAACATTACTATCAAAATTGTATGCATTACCCTTCTTTTTATCTATATATTCTTGGAAAATATTTTTCCCCTGGTAAATATTGTCTTCTTCATTCTTGATCTCACCAATCGGTTGAGCAATATCTGCTTCTCTAGAAAAAGGGGTATTCTTGCTCAAACCTTCTCCCATCAAAAAATCTTCGATTAAATTTTTATATTCTGGCTGTTTCTCGTTTTCCGGTTGTGAATTGTATCCCTCCTCATACTCATCATGCAACTCTTCATCATGTTGATGACTTTGCGTTTCTTTCTCTCTTGCTGCAAGCATCTGCTCCTGTTTTTTCTTTTTTTTCGCATTATGCTGATAAAAAGAAAAAGCCAGCCAGCCAATCAACATTACGAAATATATAAAATCATCCATTTGATACAATTAATAATAATGGTTACAAGTAAAAGTAAACGGTCGCCCAAAAGACCTGTGTTAAAAATCAGTTTACGGTTTTTGACAATCAGTTATCGGCTATTGACTTTTATATTACTTTTTAAAGCTAATAGACACCTACAACAAATTGAATTTAAGTGCTTTAAATTTAGTTTTGGATAATAATTTAACATGTACTATTCTGAAATAATTTAAGTTATTTATACTGGAAATATTCTACAAACTATTGATCGTTTCTATTATTAATTCTTTTCGCCTTCTTGAAACAGGAACCTTACTGTTATCATCCATTAATATGTATCCACCATCATTTTTTATAAATCCTTTGATGTAGGATACATTAATAAGATGTGATTTGTGAGGTCTGATAAAATTATGATCTTTAAGCAATCTCTCATTCTCTTTAAGAGTTTTTGAGATAAGTAATTTTGTTCCATCTCTAAAAAAGAAATTGGTGTAATAATTATCAGATTCACACCTTATTATATCAGTAACATGAATTACATGAATTTTTTCGGCAGTGGTAAGAATAATTTTTTTTGAGGCCGCATCCTTATTCTTAATATTATCGAGAAGTACGTCGATGTTTTGATTGATGTTGGCCTTTTTGATGATTTTCTTGTCCTCGACCTTTCTCACTGCATCAATTAATTCATCAGGAACTATGGGTTTAAGCAAGTAATCCAGGGCACTATATTTTATAGCTTTTATGGCATACTGATCAAAAGCGGTAGTAAAAATTATTTCGAAATCTACTTTATCAAATGACTCAAGAAGCCTGAACCCACTGCCATCCTGCATTTGAATGTCAAGAAAAATCATATCAGGCTTAGCACTCTTTATAAAAGCCTTCCCGGTTTGTACACCTTCGGCTTCACCCAAAATAATCACATTCGGGCAATAACGCTCCAACAAACCGACCAGTGTATTTCGTGATTTTTTTTCGTCGTCTATGATTATTGCCTTTACCAATTCTCTCCTGTTTTATTTATGGTTCAAATATCAATAAAATAGTTCAATCTGATAATGTTTTTTGTTTAGCATGTGTTATTTTTAGCAATTATAAATAACAATTGCGCAAAATTAATCCAAAATAATACGAAGTAGTGCTTGGGTTTTTCTGTTAGAATAAATCAGGTAAAAACGAATTGAGTCGAAGATTAGATTTCCTGATACTTAATTGTCAGTTCTACTTTAGTACCTCCGGCTTGTCCATCGCTTAACTTAAGATCAGTAACTCTAACACTGAACTTCTCGTTCGAATTTTTATTTAGAATATCAAGCCTTTCCTTCGTAATTAACATTCCTCTTGAAGCTGCATGCAATCCGTTTTCTTTTTTGAGTTCCATTGCTTTATCTCTTCCTATACCATCATCAGTAATTACACACAGCAACCCCGAACCCTTCAATAATATTTCAATACTAATATTACCATGAGATTCTTTGTGAACCAATCCGTGAATTATTGAATTTTCAACATAGGGTTGTAATATCATCGGTGGAACACCTACAAACTCTTCATCAATTTTGGGATGTATTGTAATGGTATAGTCAAACTTATTGTCGAACCTGAGTTTTTCGATTTCCAAGTAGTGAACTACAGCCTTGATTTCGTCAGCGAGCGGTATGATCGATTCGCTGGAATTATTAAGTATCAACCTCATAAGTTGAGAGAACTTACTCAAATAATTTACAGCAAGATCAATATCTTTTGTAAGGATAAAACTCTGAATAGAGTTGAGTGAATTAAAAATAAAGTGTGGATTCATTTGCAGGCGCAGTGCCTTTTGTTGAATTTCAAATAGTTGCTTCTCTATTTTAAGCACACGCTTTTCGATTCGGTGTTTTTTGCGGATTCGTCTAATACGGGAATAAATCACAAACCATATTATAGAAATTACAAACAAAGCTATTATTCCTCTAAAATACCAAGTTTGATACCATGGAGGTTCAACAATAATTGTTAACGATACTCCTTCTGAATTCCAAACACCGGTATTGTTTGCTCCAATTACATGGAATGTATATTTTCCTGGTGAAACATTTGTGTATTCGGCGAAATGACGTCGTCCGTCAACATAAGTCCAATCGGGGTAATAACCATCGAGTATGTATGCATATTTACTACGGAGAGAATTTGTGTAATCTAAAGCTGAAAACTCGAAAGAGAAAAAGTTTTCATCGTGAGAAAGAATTATTGTATCACCGTTGAGTAATTGCCCTGGTTGAGTTTGATTGAGTTTTTTAAATGAGGTAATAACAATATCCGTCATTGAAAGATTTAATTTAATTGTTTCAGGAAAAAATGCATTGAAACCCTTCATACCTCCAAAAAACATTTCGCCTGATGAAGACTTTAAATAAGCCTCTGCATTGTATTCATTACTTTGCAACCCGTCCGTTACATCAAAATTTGTGAAAATTTCCTTTTTCCGGTCGAACATAGAAATCCCCCAGTTTGTACTCATCCACAAATTACCATTCGCATCTTCCAGTATTCCGTAAATTACATTGTTTGGCAATCCATCCTTCATGGTAAAGGTTTTAAAAGAATGGCTTTTCTTATTGAAGAGTTCAAGTCCACCACCTCTTGATCCTAACCAAAAATTTTTATCACTATCCTCAAAAATGCAAAATAATCTGTCAGTGGATATTTTATCCACATTATTCATTGGGTTTTTAAAAGATGCAAATACCCCCGTTTGCCTGTCGTACAAATTAAGACCATTGAGAGTGGCAAACCACATTTTTCCTTCAGCATCTTCTATAATATCATACACTGTATTGCTGGAAATAGATCCGGGGATTTGAGGATCATGTTTAAAAACCCTGATATTATGTGTTATCGGATCGATAGTATTTAATCCATTATTTGTACCAACCCATATTACTCCATACTTATCTTCATACAATTCAAGAATGTAATTATCGCAAATACTATTATGATATTGAATTGATGGTTTAAAAACATATACTTTCCCTGTTTTGGTTTCAAGCTTATTCAGCCCTGCATCGCGAGTACCAATCCACACATTATTATACTGGTCCTTAAGTATCGTTCTAATTCTATCACTCGACAATTTATTTTGATCGGAAAAATAACTCGATAGTTGGCTGAACTTCCTGGTATTTGTATTAAATACGCTAATTCCTTTATCTGTGCCAATCCAAATAATATGTGGCATGTATTCAAGAAATGCCCACACAAAATTATCATTCAACGATTCCGGATCGTTTAACCTTGATGTGTAACGACCAAAATTTGGCTTGAATTGGTCAACTACATTTACACCATTAAAAGTTCCAAACCATAAATTTCCATTCAAATCTTCGAGTATAGAATAAATCCTGTTGTTGTTAAAACTTCCGGATTTCCCATCTTCAACTTTAATTCTTCTAAATTCAAAAGTTTCTGTGTTTAAAATATTCAAACCTCCACCATCAGTCCCAACCCAAAAGTTCCCAACATTATCTTCATACAAACACTCCACAAAATTGCTGCTGATACTATTAGGCATATTTTCGTTGTGCCTGAAGACACTGAAATTTTTACCTGACCTGTTATAAAGACTTAACCCATTTTCAGTTCCTATCCACATCCTGTTATTTTGATCCTCATAAATAACCCTTATACGATTATCGCTCAAACTGTTAGCATCGCCAGGCCTATTGAGATGCCTGATGTTTTCGGAAGTAATAGCATTATATTCCACCAATCCGAAATTTGTTCCAACCCAAAAAAATCCATCTGAACCGGAATAAATACAATTGATGATATTGCTACGTGTTTTTCTTAACTTCGACTCACGGTTCTGATAGCGTTTTACTGTTCTGGTTTTTAAATCTAATACATTAAGACCTTTCTCCGTACACACTAATATTCTTCCCGGCTTATCCTGATAAAGAAAATTGATTCTATTATCACTAATGCTAAGACTATCGTTGGGATTGTACCTGAAAACCTCAAATTCTCCGGTACTCCTATCCAAACAATTGAGTCCATCATCGGTTCCAATCCAAATATTTCCGTCATCGGCTTCGAGAAGCGCATGAATGGTTTCATTACTCAATCCGTCTTTTCTGTCGTAGGCAGTAAAAACATACCCATCATACTTGTTAAGCCCATCCCAGGTACCAAACCACATATACCCGTAGCTATCCTGAATTATTGTGTAAACAGTATTGGCGGAAAGACCTTTCTGAAGAATTTTATTTTCTGATGTAATCAGGTCAAAAGTAAAATCATTTTGTATTTGCGATTGTACATGATATACTTTCGTTATTAAAAACAACAAAAAGAAGAAATATCTGAATATCGAAGAAGTGAGCACGTTTTGTTTATTTGGTTTACAAATTTAATAGATAGTTTTAACAATGACCAACAAATTACTTATCGCTTAATTTCATAAAAATATCTTTCACCACTTTACGTTTAAAAAGCCAATAACAAATCTATTTTGGGGAATGTTTCATAAAACGAAAACCTTTGCTGCTTTATTTTTCATTGTTTTATCCACAATTATTACAATCGTTTCGTGTGGAAAAAATGATGACTTACCCGTTGAAACCGGCTATGTAAATTTTCAGATTTATCCAAATTCTACTGAATATCTTCCTTTAAATAATGTTGGAGGGTGGGCATACGTAACGGCAAACTATCCCAGCCGGGGTATAATTATTTACAGAAATTCGATTGATGAATTTTCGGCTTATGAACGTACGCCTACATACAAACCTGATAGTTGCTGCATAGTTGAACCCATTATTGAATGTACAAGGCTCATTGTAGATCAATCTGCCCTGTTTGCCATAGATACATGTTCAGGATCGAAATATTTGCTGCTTGATGGTTCGATTGTGGAAGGACCTGCTGTTTATGGAATGGTGCCTTACAACACAACTTTTGACGGCGAAATTTTATTTGTTTACAATTAGTGTTTGCCCATAATGTCCGATTTCTTCGTTACGGTTGTCATTAAACCCTGTTATTTCGGCAAACTCAATACATCGCATTTACAAAAGTAAACTCCTGGTTTTAAAGTCTTCGCAAGCCTCGAACTCAGAACATTCTGAACTAAACAAAAAAAGGACTGATTCAAAAATGAATCAGTCCTTTTTTTATTCGGAAATTTAATCTTAATACCTGTAATGATCAGGCTTGTAAGGCCCTTCGACAGGAATACCAAGATAATCGGATTGTTCGGTTGTCATTTTTGTTAGTTTCACCCCCAATTGCTCAAGGTGTAAACGTGCTACTTCCTCATCAAGATATTTGGGCAGGCGATAAACCCCGGTTTCATAAATGTCTTTATTCTGCCAAAGATCGATTTGTGCAAGAGTTTGGTTTGTAAATGAATTACTCATTACAAATGATGGGTGTCCGGTTGCACAACCAAGATTAACCAATCTTCCTTCGGCAAGCAAATAAATGGAATTGCCATTTTTGAAACGATATCTATCAACCTGAGGTTTAATTGTTTCTTTAATAATTTCAGGGTCTGTATCCAAATTTTCTACCTGAATTTCGTTATCGAAGTGTCCGATGTTACAAACAATAGTTTCATCTTTCATCCTCTTCATATCATCGAGTGTAATTACATCTTTGTTACCAGTTGTAGTTACAAAGATTTGTCCTTCCTTTAACGCATTTTCAAGAGTTGTAACCTCAAACCCTTCCATGGCTGCCTGCAACGCACAAATAGGATCAATTTCGGTAACAATAACCCTTGCGCCATAAGCTTTCATCGACTTTGCCGAGCCTTTTCCAACATCACCATAGCCCAACACAACCACAACTTTTCCGGCAATCATCACATCTGTAGCACGCTTAATGCCATCAGCAAGTGACTCGCGGCAACCATAAAGATTATCAAATTTCGATTTTGTAACGGAATCATTCACATTAATAGCAGGAATCAGCAGCTCATCACGTTCTTTCATCTGATACAGGCGATGAACACCCGTTGTAGTTTCTTCTGAAACACCTCTCCACTCCTTTGCAGTACGAGTCCACTTTGTAGAATCGTCAACATAAATCTTTTGAAGTAATTTCAGGACTGCCTTTTCTTCTATATTTCCGGGAGTTTGATTGAGTAGCTCAGGGTTAACTTCGGCAGCTTTTCCCTTGTGAATAAGCAATGTTGCATCACCCCCATCATCAACAATAAGTTGTGGCCCTTTCCCGTCAGGAAACGATAAAGCCTGATTTGTACACCACCAATATTCATCCAAAGTTTCGCCTTTCCAGGCAAATACCGGAACACCAATTGCGGCAATTGCTGCCGCTGCATGATCCTGAGTTGAAAAAATATTACAACTTGCCCACCGTACATCAGCACCAAGCTCAATAAGTGTTTCGATTAAAACTGCTGTTTGAATGGTCATGTGTAAAGAACCACTTACCCGCACATCCTTGAGGGGCTTTTCGATTGAATACTTATTACGAATTGCCATCAAACCAGGCATCTCCTTTTCGGCAATCTCAATTTCTTTTCTGCCCCATTCAGCCAGAGAAATATCTTTAATCTTGTACTTTAGGTTGGCATCAACCAATAAATCTTCCATTATTTGATCTATTAAAAATTTGTATTATTATAAAATGGCGGCGAAAGTAGCAAAATAATGCGTATTAACAAACTGATTATCGGGTTGTTCATAAGAACTCTTAAAAATACCAGCCCATTTTCATGAACATCTTTTATGTACAGGCTTTCATTATTATTAATCACCGTATCGTGGCTATGATAGTGTTTATGACTTTAACAACATTCCAGATATACCCATCAATTCAAAAATTAATTTCGAGCAAGCTCATAATCCCAACACATTACAAATATTTTCATCCCATTGTATGGGATAGAAACATTATGATTTTATGCTATGGGATTGTGGTAATGAAATTTAGAACTCAACAAAATTGCAATTACCTTCAATTTTAAATCGCATGTTGTATGCTAGATTTTTGTTGCGGGTTGCAAGTTGCGGGTTATGCCCAAAACGATTGCCGTCCTCGAAACTCGTAACCTGCAACTTGGAACATTTTTTCAATAAATCAATTTTTCAAATTACGATTGTTTTCCTGAAAAGTTTAAAATTACTGAGTTCTGGAATTAGCGACAGATTAAATATTTTTGCAATACATTTTAATCAAAATAATAATAAAAATATGTGTGGAAGATTTTCATTTGCTCCGGAGCTAAAAATCGTTAACGAACATTACAACATTACTGTTAACGATGGCGACATTAACCCGAATTACAATTGCACACCCGGTCAATTGTTGCCGGTAATCAGCAATAACAACCCCGGTACTATTAGTAAATACTTTTGGGGTCTTATCCCTTTTTGGGCTAAGGATAAAAACATTGGCTACAAAATGATTAATTCTCGTGGTGAAACTATTACTGAAAAGATGTCCTTTAAAAATGCGTTTAAAAAACGAAGATGCCTTGTTCCGGCTGATGCTTTTTACGAATGGCAAAAGAAGAGTGGAAGTAAAGAAAAGATTCCTTACCGGGTATTTTTACCAAATCAGCCCGTTTTTTCGATGGCCGGTATTTGGGAACAATGGAAAAATCCTGAGGGTGAATACATTCGATCATTTTCGATAGTAACTACTTCGCCAAACGAACTTATGGCTGAAATACACAACCGAATGCCAGTAATCCTAACAAAAGAAAGCGAAAAACAATGGCTTGAATCTGATGACGAGGAAGGATTGCTGAAATTGATAAAACCTTATGAGGCAAATAAAATGGAGGCTCACAGGGTTTCGACTTTGGTAAACTCCCCCCGAAATAATTCAAAAGAAATTATTAAACCAGTGAAGATTGGATAAGGCAATTCTCCGTCAATATTTATTGCTGTGTTCTGTATGGAGGATGAATAAAAAGAATCCCAAACCTAAATGATCTGTAATAACAACTGTTTTGATGAGAAGAAAAAGCAGGTATCTACTTTTTCATTTCTTCCATGTAATGATCGTCTAACTTCCCTTCTGATTTAAGCTGACGCTCCATTTCACGCTTCTGTTGTTTTTCCTTACGCTCCTCGTTACCTCCACGAATGGTAGAGTTTACACCGCTTAAAGCCGATTTTGCCAGGTAGTTGAAAAAGGATTTTCTTTTGTCGCGCCTAAAATAAATATCCCCGTATCTTGGCCCAAAAATATACTTCGGGTTATTTCGTCTAACCACAAAAGTATTTGCAATAAATGAAGCTATGGATTCACCAAACCCTTTATCGCGCAATGTTTTTTTATCGATTAAACGAATATGTAGCTTGTTGTACCTAAACTCCATTTTGCCGGTGGCCAGATCATTATTTGCAGAAAAATTAAAATCGAGTAATTGATTATTTCCCTTTTTAACTTTTACAAAAGCAATGTGCTCTAACATAGGGTTGAGGCTGGTAAGATCAAAATTATTTATCACACCGTTTACAGTAAATTCATCATGCTTACTTTTAAGGTTAAAGTTGAGTTGCATTTCTATTCGTGCTTCGCCCATCATTTTGCCCGAAACGTAAAATCGCATCAGAGAATCACGAGCTATCTCTTTATTAGAATTGGTTATATTTCTTCCGGCAGCATTGATGTTGGTAAACCAAATTTGGCCTGGCTGCAATGCCGGGGGCACGTATTCACGATATGTAAATTCCGAATTACGTATTAATAATGTATCCACCCGCATGGTAAAATTTAACTTCTGCAATGCTGAGACTGGTAATTTTGGATAATGATTTTTGGGAAGAGGATATAATTTGCTCCGGTAATCGCTCCCCATTAAGCCATCTAATTCGGCCTTATCAATCCACAGGGTGTTATCGAAAATAAAATTAATTAGCCGGAGATTACTAAATTTCAATGAATTGAACAACAAATCCATCCTATCGGACTGCACACCTTTTATAGCTGCAAATACTGAATCGGGATAGTTTGGGTGCAAATATCCCGAATCAATTTGCATTGAAGCATTGTTGCTCGAAAAATTAATTAGTGCTGCCCCAAAATTGTACAAACTATCTTCGGTTATCTCCGAAAATCTATGGATAGTAAAATTAAGATCATCGGAATAGAAGAGTTTATTTTCGAATATTTTATTTGCAGAGTCGATAAGAATGTTCTTTATCTGGAAGTCGATTTGGTTGAATAAATA
>JAOZRY010000620.1 GCA_029939965.1 Bacteroidales bacterium
AAAAAAAGCCCCACCATTTTTGGCAGGGCAATTAATATAAAAAATATATGATGGTTATTGAATTATCAAACTTTCGATCAATGATACTTCTCCAATATTAATTTTTACAAAATATATACCACTATTGAGCGAATTAAGATTAATGCTATTAGAAAAAATTCCTTCTGATGCTTTCATCTCCGATCCTTTTATCACGAGCTTCCCGTCTTTATCCATCACATCAATCAATACCGTTTCGCTCTTTTCCATCAACATCGAAACCTGAACGCTTTCGGTTGCGGGGTTCGGAAAGAGAGTAACTTTCATCATATTTTCAACACCTTCATCTTCTTGCATAAATGGCAAAGCCTCATCAGGATTCCAAAGCAAGAATCCTTGTGGAGATAAAAACCTCTGCATTGGCATCCCATCACCATAACCTTGACCTCGACCATAACCTTGACCTCGCTCATAACCTTGACCTCGATCATAACCCCGACCTCGACCATTACCATAGCCTTGTCCTTTGCGATTATTATTTCTTTGATCCTCAAATTGACGACATTGCCGGTTGCCAGAATTTGGCCTTTGATTCAACCCATTCATTTCCTGTCTCCAGGTATTTGCATTTTGGCGAATGTTCTCGAGCGACCTAATAATTTCATCATCATATTTTTCCGACATTATTGCCACTTCATCCATCAGACTGTGCATTTTGTTGCGAAATTCGCGCCTCTCTTTTCGTTGCTCCACAGTTGGTCTTTCATCGCTTTCGCGAAATATAGCGCGGTTATTTTGCATGGTAATACGCATTGTTTTCAATTCAGATATCAATTCGTTAAGCCTCAATTTATCTGCATCAACAATGTGTTTGTCCAGTTCTAATCGCTGGATTTTCATTACAGGATATACATTTTTAATAATGTAATCCTTTACTTCTGGATTCATACAATCCATCATATCCCGATTCTTATGGCGTTTTTGAGCATGAGTACTAATAGCTACAATCGCAATTAATACTATCGACACTAACAAAGTTTTTCTTTTCATAATTATTTGTTTTCAAATGAATACTTCTTCTTTTCTGACATTAACAAAAGCAAATTTATTCCGGAATCTCCAAAAAAATTATCTCCCTTGCCCCGATCTTTTCATGCGATGAGGTGGAGGCCCTTTACCACGCCTTCGTTCCCAAACCCTTTTGTATCTATTTTGTGTCCTATCCAATCGCTCTATTTGCTCTTCGTTTAAATATGGCTTCAAATCCTCCAATAAGTTTTCATGGAGTTCCTTCATATTCTCTTTTGAAATCTCAAGAGTTTCGTGAGCCTTTTGTGCATATTTATCAAGTATGGGTTCAATATCTTTTATCTGATCCATATCCGGCCTTATTACATCCATCATCCTAAATTTGAATGCATCGTAACTCCCCTGACTTACAAACCTGTTTAACTTATACCGGGTTATTTGCCCGTTTGTAAGAAAACCGATGAAAAAGCCAATTATCAGGGTGGCCAAAATTATTAATATGGATTTCGTTTTCATGATTTGTGTTGTTAGTTACTGTAAAGTATAAAATCGGTTAGATATTCCGGTTTAAGCGTTTCCACTCCCATTAGGGTTTCTATCGAAAAGGAATCGCCTCCCAGAAGGCTTATTAAAAGTAGAATTGTGGCAGCTATTAGCCCTGGCAAAGCAATTCGTTTAAACGCAAATTCCAGGGTTTTATCTTCCTGCCTGTCAATACGGTTCATTACCTTTTCCACAAAAAATGGGCTGAAAGATGTATTTTTATTTTTCAAAATATCCCTCATTTTTTGTAAGGCAACCGCCTCCTTTTTTAAATCCGAATCATTTTCAAGAGCCTCCTGTAAGATTTCACGTTCCTGCAAAGTCAACTCCCTGTCGTACGATTCTTTTAATAATTTGAGTTTTATTGTATCCATAGCTATTCAAATTAAATTCTTCAATAATTCTTTGAGTTTATCCTGTGCCCTCGATAACCGCGACAAAACTGTTCCCACAGGCAATTTTAGAATTTTGGCTGTTTCATCTGTCGAATATCCTTGCAACATTCTAAGAACAACCACACTTCTAAATTTTGGCTCAAGTTGCTGCAACGCTTTGTTTACCACCTCCTTCGATTCAAAAGCCGCTGCATTATCCTTCATGTCGGGCAAATCATATTCCTGATCTTCATTACGCCTCACAAAAAACAGCAAGTTCCTGCGCTTTCTTCTCTTTAGTTCATTCAACGATAAATTAATGGCTATTCGGGTAAGGTAGGTCGAAAGTGCAGCATCGCCCCGATAATTGTTCAACGAATTATAAAACCTGATAAACACATTCTGACCAACATCTTCAGCATCATCGCCCGGGCCAAGCATTCCAATTACAGTTGCGGCAACAATCGATTCGTGTTTCCTAACAAGCTGCGAAAAAGCTCCCTCATCGCCACCTCTCGCCCTTTCGAGCAAATCATGATCTTCTGAATTTGTTTTATTTACCACCAATTAATCTAATTTATCAGTTTGACAGCCTTAATATAGCTTTTATTCCTTGAGTGGGATGTATTTTGATTTTTTACAAAATTCAGACTTTGTTAGATTCGCTTAATCAAGGCGCAGACAAAT
>JAOZRY010000621.1 GCA_029939965.1 Bacteroidales bacterium
AGGCTCGAACTCACGACCCTCAGCTTGGGAAGCTGATGCTCTACCAACTGAGCTACTACCGCATATTAGTGTGTGGGGCGTACTGGAATCGAACCAGTGACCTCTTGCCTGTCAAGCAAGCGCTCTAAACCAACTGAGCTAACGTCCCAAAAAAATGATCAATGAACTTTTGTGCTGCAAAATTAGTAAAAATCATTTTTATCGCAGGTACAATGATGAAGAATATTTATTTTTGGCATCTTTAGATTTATCAACTCATAATAAAAATACAAATGAACAGTAAATTTACTTTTATTCTTGTCGGCGTATTCGCAGTTTTTTTCGGTTTAAATCTTCCGGCTCAGGAAAACGACAAATCACTTTCTCTCGAACTTGTAATGAAATCGCGGGAGTTTTTCCCAAAGTCAGTTCGTGGTATCCGACCCATGAAAGATGGCGAGCACTTTACGCAACTCAAAACAGATTCGATAAATGCGTATAATTATAAAAACGGTAAGCTTTATCAAGTTATCGTTACTTCGGATGATGTTATCCCGGAAGGTGCTACAGAGCCGATTCCGCTATACGACTACACCTTTAATTGGGATGAGTCGATGATTTTGTTCGCCACCGAAAGTGAGGCAATTTATCGTCGTTCTTCAAAATCTAATTACTATATTTTTAATCGCAAAACACGAATGTTGCAACCACTTTCAGGAAATGGAAAACAACAATTAGCCGATTTTTCTCCCAACTCGAAAATGGTGGCCTTTGTCCGCGACAACAATATTTTTATAAAATACTTAGAATCGGGCAAAGAGAGGCAAATTACTTTTGATGGAAAAGACGGGCATATCATCAACGGAACAACCGATTGGGTGTATGAAGAAGAATTTTCATTGGTCAAAGGCTTCCAGTGGTCGCCCGATAGCCGGAAAATTGCTTACATGCGTTTTGATGAATCAGGAGTAAAGGAGTGGAACCTGACCTATTATGGCGATTTGTATCCTGAATTGTACAAGTATAAATATCCTAAAACCGGGGAAGACAATTCGATAATTACTGTTCATTTTTATGATCTTGAGTCGGGTGATGTAACTAATGCAGATCTGGGCACTGAGTCGGATCAGTACATACCACGAATTATGTTTACACCCGTTTCCGGGCAGCTGGCCGTTTTGCGTGTAAACAGGCTGCAAAATAAACTTGAAATTCTTTTATCGGATAGCAAAGATGGTTCTTCGCAAGTTATTTATGAAGAAACCAATGCGTTTTATATTGAAGATGGAAACTACGACAACATTAAATTTTTGGATAATGGCATCCAGATAATTTTAACCAGCGAGCAGAGCGGTTATAATCATATTTATCTTTATGATATTGCCACACAAAAGATGCAGCCCATTACATCGGGCGAATGGGATGTAACAGATTTGATTGGTGTTGATCAGCAAAAGAAAAAAGTTTATTATCAATCAGCAGAAATTTCACCTTTAGACAGGAATATTTATTCGATAGGTTTTAATGGTAAGGAAAAAAAAGCTCTTACTCCGGAGGCCGGAACCAATTCGGCAAGGTTTAGTACCCATTTTAATTTCTTTATTAAAACCTGGTCTAATGCTAACACACCTCCTGTTTATTCGGTAAATAAAGGAAAAAACGGGAATCGAATCCGTATTTTGCAGGATAATCAAACGCTTCGCGAAACACGCCTTGAATATAAATTACAGCCAAAAGAGTTTTTTACCATCACCACGAGTGAGGGTGTTGAGTTGAATGCTTTTAGAATTATGCCTGCAAATTTTGATGAAAACAAAAAATACCCGGTATTATTTGATATTTATGGAGGTCCCGGATCACAAACAGTGCTGAATAATTTTGGACGCGGGGATATGTGGCATCAGTTTCTTGCCCAGCAAGGAATTGTAGTAGTATCGGTTGATAATCGTGGAACGGGTGCCCGGGGTGAGGCTTTTAAAAAGATAACCTACCGGCAGTTGGGGAAGTATGAGACCATCGATCAGATTGAAGCGGCAAAGTATCTTGCCTCGTTACCCTGGGTTGATGAAGACCATATCGCCATTTTTGGCTGGAGTTACGGAGGGTACATGTCGTTGCTTTGCATGACCAAAGGTGCCGAAATATTTGATGTGGGAATTGCAGTAGCTCCTGTAACCAACTGGCGTTATTACGACAATATTTACACCGAAAGATTTATGCGAACCCCCCAGGAAAATCCGGATGGTTATGATGACAATTCACCTGTTAATCATATTGAAAAACTGGAAGGACCATTATTGCTGGTTCATGGCATGGCCGATGATAATGTACACCCACAAAACAGTATCGACCTGATTACAGCCCTGGTGGCTGCTGATAAAGATTTTGATATGATGCTTTATCCAAATTCAAATCATGGAATCTATACCGGAAAAAATACCCGTTTTCATCTTTACAAAAAGATGACGAACTTTTTGCTGAAAAATTTGAAATAGCAATCGGGAAAAAAAAGAAGGCAGTCTCTTCTTTCAAAAGACTACCTTCATCATTATAAAGGAGTACTACAAGTTTTTAATTAAAAGTCAGTGTCTGATCTATAATGTTCTCTAACGAGGCTTGTGAAGTGCTGAAAA
>JAOZRY010000622.1 GCA_029939965.1 Bacteroidales bacterium
TAAAAGCAGCAACACAAATATAGAATTTGTATTAAATGCTGATTTGATATGAGTACTTCGCCGAATCATCTTTTTCAACTTTTAATTTTATTCCCCCACAACCAATGTAATCATCGAGCCGGGATCAAGATATTTAACGGCTAAATCCTTGATTTCTTTTGCAGTCGTATTTTTTACTGTTTCCAGGAAACGATCGTAGTAGTCGAGATTAAAATTATAATCAACCACACTTTTAACAAGTTCGGAGAGGGCAAACGGGCCATCGGCACTACGCAGAAACACTCCGAGCAGGTAATTTTTTACAAGCATCAACTCTTCTTCCGGAACAAGGTTGGTTCTGAGTTTTTCTATTTCAATAAATATCTCATCAAGAGCTTTTTGTTTTACATCTGTACCAACTTCGGAGCTAATTGTAAAAACACCACTATGCTGCAACGATGTAACAATAGAGCCAATGCCATAAGTGTAGCCCTTATCTTCGCGAATATTAGTCATCAATCGCGAACCAAAATAACCTCCAAGTATAGTATTTACTACCTGCATTTTAATAAAATCGGGGTGATGTTTATTAAAAAGTAATTTTCCTATACGCAGCGCACATTGCAACGAATCGTCCTTTTTAATAAAATGCTCATGCTGAGGTGAGGGATTTATTTCTGAAACTCCGAAGGGTGCTCCATTTCTTTTAATCTGGTACTGCCCGAAATAGTTGTCCAATTTCTCCCGGATATTTTTGGGTAATTTTCCTGAAACAAAAATTTTATAAGGCTTTCGTAGATAAAATTCCTTGTGAAAATGTATGAGTTTTTCACTATCAAGCTTATCAAAATCTTCGGCCTTTGATGAAGTACCATAGGGATGATCGTTTCCAAAAATTAAACTATTAAAACGTAATCGCGCTATAAATTTCACCTTTTGCATATTTACCAGAAACTCATGTTTGGATTTTGCAATAATGGTAGAAACTTCCCCAGCGGGAAAGATGGGCTGAAATGCCACTTCACTCAACAGGGGCAATAAATCGTCGAGGTGTTTGCTCAGGCAATAGAGCGATATGCGTGCATCGTCCTTGCTGGTTGCCTGGCGCAGGAAAGCCCCAAAATAGTCAACACGGTTAGCAATTTCTTTGGACGAATAATTTGTGGTTCCCTCCTGAAGGCATTTATTGCTAAGCGCAGCCACAAGCGGTTGCGACTGATAAATTGATCCGGCATCAAACACCAGATCAAGTTTTATTATATCCTCCGAGCCTGTGTTGATTGCATAAACCGGAACACCATTATTAAGTAAAAAATGCTCCGGCTCAACAAGTTTAAGCGATTTTATTTCGTGCGAAACAGGTTGTATAGTTCTAAAATTTTGTGTCATCAGGTTTTAGTTTTTTGATTTATAAAACAGTGTGGAACAGTTTCCGGGGCGGAAAATGGTTTTGGCAGTGTCGAGAATTTTTTCAGGAGTTACAGCCCTGTATTTTTCTGTTTCGAGGTTAACCAAATTTGCATCGCCCAGAGTTTCGGCAAAAGCCAGGTTAATAGCTTTATCCAGCACATTCATTCGCGAAAATACAATGGTAGATTCCACTTTATTTTTTACCTTTTGAAGTTCATCGGCATCAACCATTTTTTCGCAAAGCGATTCAATTTGCATATTAATTGCCTCTTCAGCTCTTTCGAGACTCACATTTTGGGCCGGCTTGCCCGAAATCACAAAAAGCCCTTTATCAAAACTTCCCATAATATAAGCATCCAATTCATTAAATAGCTTTTCTTCTTTCACCAGTTTTTGATAAAACCTTGACGAATTTCCATTTCCAAGCATATCAGAAATCAAATCGGTGGTGTGATATTCTTTATCCGAGCGGGCACATGTATGCCACACTTTGTAAATGGCGTTGGCAGGAACATTACGTTCCACCTCAAGTCGGCGCTCATCAAGCTGCAAAGGTTCAACCGGTAATTTTCTAATATTTTCGCCCGTGTTTTCGATTGGTGCAAACCATTTTTCCGAAAGCTCTTTTATATCATCAACCTCCACATCACCGGCAATAACCATTACAGCATTATTTGGGTTGTAATACTTATTGTAAAATGCTTTCACATCCTTCATGGTTGCATTGGTAATATGATCGATCTCTTTGCCAATGGTTGCCCAGCGGTACGGATGTTTCTTGTAAGCCAATGGCCTGAGCAACATCCACACATCGCCGTAAGGTTGATTGAGATGGGTTTGTCGGAACTCCTCACTCACAACATTTCGCTGTACTTCGAGGCTTTTATCCGAAAAAGCAAGTTGAAACATACGGTCGGATTCAAGCCAAAAACCTGTTTCCAGATTTTGTTTGGGCAATGTAAGGTAGTAATTGGTTACATCGTTGGATGTAAACGCATTATTCTCGCCACCCACCTTTTCTAAGGGTTCGTCGTATTTTTTAATGTTGACAGAACCTCCAAACATAAAATGTTCAAACAAATGAGCAAATCCGGTTTTGTTGGGCTCCTCATCTCTGGCACCCACATTATAGAGGATGTTCATGGCAACAATTGGAGTAGATTCATCTTTATGAACAATTACCCGCAATCCGTTATCTAAAGTAAATTTCTCAAATTT
>JAOZRY010000623.1 GCA_029939965.1 Bacteroidales bacterium
GTAACGAATATTCCGGTGCGCTGCACCTTGCAATAATCTGGGGGAAAACGTTGATGCTACAAATATTTCGCGATGCTGCTGCTGGGGAAAAATGCAACGGGCAACTTTGTTCAACCAAAATAAGGTAATAAGGTTGCCTGGATTATGGTGATATATTTCTACGAAGGTTAAGAAAACATATAAGGTATTTACAGCTTCGATTGGAAAATGAAAAACCTTATTTTTTCATTCTTCAACCTTAGTGCAAATTTTCCAACACATTGAAAACCCAACCTTATTACCTTGCACCGGAATATTATTTAGCCAATAATCAGCTTCTTACAATTCTATTGGATAATTATTTTAATTTTGTCCGCTCATTTTTCTAACTATAAAATACTACATTATGAACCAACGCTATTTTCTATTAGCAATCTTGCTAACAATTTTGCAATTTTCGTTTGCACAAAATTTTATTAACTATAACACCGCTGAACTCACAGCAAAAAATGTTTATTTCGAAAGAAGTAATCAGGTAAATCCTTTGGATTATACAACCATAAAAATATCTGATTCTCACGTTAGGGGTAATGTTGAAAGTTCGGCAATTTATGTTTTTAACTTCCAGAATGGTGGATTCGTAATAGTTCCTTCTGAGCAAGCTCTTCCTCCATACATTGGTTACAGCCTTTCGGGTTACTGTTCTGAAACAGGAATCAACAGTAACTTTGATAGCTATATCCAAAGCTATAGCGAACAGATTGAATTTATTCATAAAAATAAAATTGAACCGGAAATAAATATTACACAAGAGTGGGAAAAATATACAACTTTAACTCCCAACCATCTTCTTGTAAAACAAGACAATAGGTCTGTAGCACCCTTATTGAATAGTCTGTGGAATCAGAATTATCCTTACAATGTACTTTGTCCGGAAGATGCAGGAGGCCCTGGCGGACATGTTTTGGCTGGTTGTGTTGCCACTGCCATGTCGATGATAATGCATTACTGGCGCTATCCTTTGGAGGGCAATGGAAGCTATGGCTATTACTGGGATGATTATGGTTACATCTTCGCTGATTTTGGTGCAACATCATACAATTATAATCACATGAAAAATATCGTTGACGCACAAATGCCTGAAATTGCATTAATCCAGTTTCATTGTGGGGTAGCCGTTGATATGATGTATGGTCCGGGTGGCTCAGGTGCGTACAGTGAGGATGTTCCTCCGGCTATTCAAAATTATTTTGGATATTCCCCTTTATCAGCTTTCAGACAAAAAGAGAGTTACTCGAATACCGAATGGGCCGACCTGCTGAAAATGCAGATCGACCTTGGGCAACCAATGTATTATTCAGGGTTTAGTAATAGTGGGGGACATGCTTTTGTTTGTGATGGGTATGACGATAATAATTTTTTCCATTATAATTTTGGATGGAGTGGAAATTCAAACGGATTTTATTCTTTGTTCGAGGTAGGAGGTTTTAACTCCGGACAGGGTGCAGTTACTGATTTTATTCCTGGAGGTGATTATCCGTACCATTATACCGAACAGCAAGTTATTACCGGAAAATCAGGTTCTATCGAAGATGGTAGTGGCCCGGTTGAAAATTATTTTCCCGATGATCAATTTAGCTGGTTAATATCACCGCAAACTCCCGGAGATTCCATTACAAATATTAAGATTGTATTCGATAGGTTTAATGTTGCAACCGACGATCAGGTTGTGATTTACGATGGAGCAACAGAATCGGCACTTGTGCTTGGCACTTTTACGGGAAACGATGTGCCGGAGAACGTTATTTCTACTGGTAACCAAATGCTGGTTGTACTACAGAGCAATGGGGGGCAAACCGCAAATGGGTTTCTGGCAGAATTCACAGCAAATTCACCTAACTGGTGTAATAATCTTACAACAATAGTTTCGTCTTCAGGAGATGTACATGATGGAAGCCTCCATTATAATTATGACAACAACACCTTCTGCAGATGGCTGATCAGCCCGGAAAATCCGGTTCCATCCACACTATATTTTACTGCCTTTGATACCGAAGAAGTTAACGATCCGGTAATTATTTTTGATGCAGTAACAATGGAGAGGCTTGCCACTATTTCAGGTTCATATTCTCAGGATAATTTACCTGATCCTGTTACTGCACAAAGTGGAGAGTTTTTTATTGTATTTGCTTCAAACAATTCAATAAACGGAGCGGGGTGGGAGTGTTATTATTCTCCTGATTTTGTCGGGATTGATGATGTTGAAAGAAACGAAAATGATTTGATGCTATTCCCCAATCCGGCAAGTGAAAATGTTACTGTTCTACTTCCAAAAAATTTGGATGAGGAAGTACAAATTACTGTTTACAACATTACGGGAGCTAAAGTTTATGACAATTCAACGAAAATTGGTAATAACGATGAAAGTATATATCTCAATGTTTCTGATTACCAAAAAGGAATTTATGTGCTGATAGTAAAAAGCGGGGAAATGTTTTACAGAAAAGAGCTGGTGGTTTATTAAAAAAAATGCTTCAATGCTTCAATGGTACAATGATTTAATGGCACAATGATTTAATGGTACAATGATTTAATGGTACAATGATTTAATGGTACAATGA
>JAOZRY010000624.1 GCA_029939965.1 Bacteroidales bacterium
CATTAAATCATTTTAGCATTGAATCATTAAATCATTTTAGCATTAAATCATTAAAGCATTTTAGCATTGAATCATTGAACTATTTTCATCAAACTCATCGTCATGTATTTTGCCATTCCAAAGCTTTATAATCTTTTTATTAACCATCCTGATATTTCTACAGATTCCAGAAACATTAAACCCGACAGCCTCTTTTTTGCAATTAAAGGTGAGAATTTTGATGGAAACAGATTTGCTGAGGAAGCTATAAATAAGGGTGCGGCATATTCGGTGGTAGATGACTCCTCGCTGGCCGGTAGGGATAAAATGATTCTGGTGAGTGATGCATTGGTGGCACTTCAACAATTGGCACAGCATCATCGGAATACATTAAAGATACCGGTAATTGGAATTACAGGCTCCAACGGCAAAACTACTACCAAGGAGCTGATTAGGAGTGTGCTTTCCCAAAAATACAATACATTCGCAACATCCGGAAATCTTAACAATCATATTGGCGTGCCTTTATCCATTCTTTCGGTGGGTGGTAATGTGGAAATTGCCGTTATCGAAATGGGTGCAAACCACAGGGGTGAGATCGACACTCTTTGTAAAATATGTACTCCCGGATATGGATTAATTACAAATATTGGAAAAGCACACTTAGAGGGTTTTGGCGGAATGAAAGGTGTTATTGAGGCTAAAACCGAACTCTTTAATTTTATAAAAAAAACAGACGGTAAACTTTTTGTAAATATTGATGACAAGCTACTCAATGATAAATCAGAAACAATTTCCAGGATTACTTATGGTAAAGAAACAGAATCTGATTTACAGGGCTGTATTGCCGAAAGGTTTCCGTTTTTAACGGTTAATATAAATTTTGGTGGTAACAATGTTTGTGTACAATCCAACCTTATTGGCAGCTATAATTTTACCAATATGATGGCTGCAGCTTGCATTGGAAATTATTTTGGTGTTGATTCTGATAAAATTGCCAAAGGTCTGTCAAGTTATCATCCAACAAACAACCGGTCGCAATGGTACCAATCAGGCAGTAACAAAATAATAATTGATGCTTATAATGCAAACCCAACCAGTATGGAACTTGCCATTGAGAATTTTTGGGATGCTCCTTATAAAAACAAAATTGTTATTTTGGGTGATATGTTGGAGCTGGGTAATGAAAGCCGGGAGGAGCATCAAAAAATTATCGATCTGATAAATGATAAAAAATTCCACAGTGTTATTTTGGTTGGCAGCTATTTTAATAATCTAACGCATAACCCGGAAATAAGAACATTTAATAATGTTGCAGAAGCCCTTTCTGGTATTGGTGAAATGAACTTAACAGGGAATACAATTTTATTAAAAGGATCAAGAGGCATCCGGCTTGAAAAATTATTAGAGGTGTTGTAAATGAAAAAATTTAATGGAATCGGTGTAATGTCGGGGACATCATTGGATGGTGTTGATGTGGCTAATTGCGAATTTTTTAAAGAGGATAAAAAATGGCAGTTTAAGATTTTTGCTGCGGAAACCATTGTATATTCAAATTTCTGGAAACAGAAACTAAAAACGGCACACCAGATTTCGGGGTTCGACCTTTCAATGCTTCATGTAGAATTTGGAAATTATCTCGGAGTAATTGTTAACGAATTTATAAAACGCAATGGTTGCCAGCCTGAATTTATTGCTTCGCATGGCCATACTGTTTTTCACCAGCCCGAAAAAGGAATGACGCTACAAATAGGCGATGGATCAGCAATTGTGGCAAAAACAGGCATTGATGTGATTAACGATTTCCGGACTTTGGATGTTGCCTTGGGTGGCCAGGGTGCGCCATTGGTACCTGTTGGCGATCAGGAGATATTTGCAGATTACGAATTTTGTTTGAATTTGGGCGGGTTTGCAAATATCTCATTTCAGGATAAAAACAAACGAATTGCTTTTGATATTTGTCCTGCCAATATTGCGCTCAATCATTTTGCCAACAAAGCTGGTTTTGATTTTGATAAAGATGGAAACCTTGCTAAAGATGGAAAAGTAAATGGAGTGTTACTCAAAAGCCTCAACAGACTTCCATTTTATTATAAAAAACCTCCAAAATCTTTGGGAAGGGAGTGGCTCGGAAAAGAGTTTATGCCGGTATTGAGTAACAGCAATCTTTTAGTGCCGGATATTTTGAGTACACTCACCGAACATATTGCCATGCAAACAGCAATGGCTGTTTGGGACAGGCCGACAGGAAAAATGCTGGTAACCGGAGGTGGGGCACAAAATTGTTTTTTAATCGAAAGACTTCGGTATCATAGTTTACATCAAATTGTTATTCCTGACGAAAAATGTATCCATTTTAAAGAAGCATTGGTGTTTGCTTTTCTGGGTGTGTTGCGGTTGATGGGTGAGAGTAACTGCTTGTGTTCTGTTACCGGAGCCAGACATGATTGCTGTAGTGGCACGATTTATAAAGCTTAGGGATTGTAACGAAATAAGTTGGTTAAATCAGGCGAAGTTATTTTGCATGGTAACAAGGCAAAAAACGTAGGCATAGCACAGCTACGGCGAGGCTTTTTAACGCAGTTAGCATGTAAAAGAACAAGCCTGAATGATCAAGT
>JAOZRY010000079.1 GCA_029939965.1 Bacteroidales bacterium
TTATGATTTGGGTATATTATTAGAGGTCGAACATATCTTCCATCTTCAACCCAGAATATCCTAAAATCCTTACCTTAGCTCTATAAGTAAATCTGTTATGCCGTTTCATTCGTAAAACAGAATTGTCGCACTTTATAATTCACAAATACAAAACAGAAGCAAAAACTTTCCAGGCATGAAAACATAAAAAAAAGGCCGGTAATGATTACCGGCCTTTTTCAAAACAAAAAATATTGTTTTACTATTATTGAACGATTATTTTTTCGACAACGGTTTTCTTATCATTTCTCAGGAAGAGGTAATAAACACCCTCGGCCATTGCAGAAATATCAATACTCTCGTTGTAGTTTCCGTTTACTTCAACTAATTTGTTGATTACTTCAACGCCCAATGAACTTACAAGACGAAGCTGATATTTTGTGGCTTGGTTCGAGTTTAACTCAAGGTTGAAACGGCCTGTATTAGGATTGGGATAAATGCCGATTACATTTCCATCAAATTCATAAATTCCTGTTGGGTCCATTACAGCTACTTCAAACTCATCGGAATATTCACCCATGCCGCAATCGTTGCCACCACAAACTTTGATTGTAGCAGTACCTGTCCATGTGTTGCTCCATGTTACTGAAACTGTGTTCATGCTAACTACCATGGTACCGGCACTTGCAGGAGTAATAACCCAATCGTATAAGGTACATTCGTCTAAAGCGGTAATAATGTATTCTTCTACTTCACCCCAGGCAACTTCGCTCTCGCCACTAATAGGGCCGGCCTGACCAGGAACATCCATTACAGTAATATAATTGCTCTTAGTCATTTCGTTTGTTTCGATTCCATCAGAAATTTCAAGTGTTACATCATAATCGCCAACAGTATTGTAAATCACAGTTGGGTTTTGTTCGGTTGAAGTTTCAGGATTTCCTCCGGGGAAACTCCAGTTCCACGAAGTAGCACCATAAGAATTATCAGTAAACTCAACTTCCATTCCTTCGCAACCTTCGGTTACATCAGCGGTAAAGTTAGCAGAAAGTGATTGGCCAACAAATACGGTATAATCTTCTACTTCACCATAAGATGATTCACCACAAGGTTCTGGTGTAGAGCTGTATGTCATTCTAATTCTCAAGCGATACTGTCCGGCTTGCTGGTTTGCCGGGGGTGTGATATTGCCTGTAAAGGTCTGTCCTGATCCGCCAACATTTGTGAGTTCAAAAATTTCATTGGCATTATTTCCAAGTTCTTTATCCATGTTCCAGTCAATCCATGCAGTAACCTGATCGTTTGCCCATGCAGTCCCATTTTCAACGGTCATTTCAACAGCAACACCTGGCTCAAGTGTGGTAGCCATATCAGTATAATTTGCAACACCACCTTGCCATCCGCTCGAGTTGTCAATTTCACCAAAAGCAACATTGGCAATATATTCATCTTCAGTTCCCGTTGAAGCTTCGCAGTAATCTGTAAATGGAATTTCAACGGTTGCTTCAGCAGCAATATTCATATCAGCAGAAAGCATCAGATCAAGTTCACCAAAATATCCGGGAACAATGTTTTCGTCAGCTGTAACGGTATAAACAACCTGTCCTGCTGCTTCGGGACCTAAATCGCCAACATCTTGTGCTCCGCCATTTTCAATAACAAGCAATGGATCGTTGCTGGTAAGTTCGCCCATTACTGAATAAGCATTTGCTGATCCAGTGTTTATAAGTCCAATGGTCATTTCAACAGTTTCACCCGGATCGAGGAAACCATTGTTATTTCCGCTTGCATCATCAATCGAATAACCAACATATTCAAGTATTGGAGCGCAACCAGTAACAGAGAAAGAACTCTCCCAGGTTTCAACGCTAACGGCAGTTACTGCAAATGTAACACCATGTCCATCAGGAATATCTTCAGCAACTTCAACCTCAAAAGCATCGTTAATCATAACAACTTGGTCAGGGTCAATAGAACCAAAATTCTCAGTTCCATCAATAATTGTTACATAAGTATCTTCGGTAGTAATTGTTACTATAACATCGCTGGCGTTTGCAACACCAACATTTTTCATAGATACATTAAGTGTAGATGTTTCGCCATACTCAAGGCCACCTGTTGTACTGTTAACTTCAACTTCGTTAAATATTACATAAGGGCCTGATGGAGGAATACACTGGATAGTTTCGTGAACTGTTTCGGTGTTGAAACCTGTAACAACGAGAAGAACATCTCCGGGAAGAAAATCGTTGGGAATCGCAACATTACCATTAGCATCAGTATAAGCACTGGCATATACACCATCTTGCGAAAGCGCAACCATGGCACCTTCAAAAGCAGCACCGTTTACAGTTATTGTAGTTTCAAAATCGGCACCTACCAGCATAATATTACTCGAAAGTGTAACAGGCGCAGCTTCATCTGTTCGCAATTGTAGAGCGGCATCGCCAAATGTTGTCCATGTTTGAATGGTTTCAAGGTCGGATGAACCATTAGATTCGGTGTACATTAAGGTAAGAGCATTTGCCACAACAGATCCAATAATTGTACGTCCTTCATCGGTATTTATACCACTACCCGGATTGGAACTATAATCATATCCACCGGTAATTAAATCATTAAAATAATCCTGTCCGCGCATTGGTGGATCCCAGGGTTGGTTGATGGTAGCCATCAATGTTATAATAGCACCACCGCCATCGTTGCGTAGCCATGCTTCAGCAAAACAATCTCCCGAATGAAAAGCTCCGTTAACACAAGCTACCGAGAAAATGAATGGGAGCATATCTCCATTGGATAACTGATTAACATCTGAGCTACTAAATCCTGTTGATACCCATGAGTTTTGTGAACCGTGGCCACAATAATTAATTATACCTGCGCCTGTTTCAATATAGTTAGTTACCATAGTTGAAGTTCCGGTTGGATCGTAAGCTGTACTAAACAAGTCGTAAGTAAAGGGTTCAAGTTTATTATCATAAATCACATCAATTTGTTCATAATCGAGTTCGCCATCGTCTCCGGGGCCTTGATTACTGGCTACTCCAATTGCGTTGTTATACCAATCGCCCGAGGGGTTCATTTCGTAGTTAATAGATTTGTTTACCTGTGTTGTAACCTGTGCTGCTGAACCGGCCGAGAAACGCCCAACGGCAATATCAGGATAACTATCTGATCCAACAACACAACCCAACATCGGGTCCATTGGTGCGTTTGCTCCACCACCCAAATCGCATTTTATATCGGCCCAGTCGCCAACCAACTGAACATAATTAATATCATTATTCTCATCATATTTTTGCTGAATAAGGCTTTTAACATTTGTGCCTGTGGATACCACTTCTTTAAAAACATCATAGCCTTTTTCCATTTTCCAGTCGATGTACGGCTGTATGGCATCTTCATCTCTCGAAGTAGTAATAACAAGTATATCACCGGCATCAGCTACGGTTAAATCATCGCGGCTGTTTTCATAATTAATAAATACTGATTTATACAACCCTTCCATTTCGGGGAAATATTTTCCCGAAGTTTGGTACAAAGGATTAACAGATTCATCATTATTTTGCGACAATACCACTTCTACCTCAGTAAAAACCCTTAATGTTTGAGTAACTGCATTGTATTGGAATGGGTAAAAATAAACAGTAGTTCCACGCACATCTTTAATAATGTATGGCTCTGTAATGTTAGTAAACGACTCAGGATAAAATGCATCGACCATAGATTCGGGCGCAATTTCGTAAGGAATTTGAGTCGGATCCTGATTCCTGTAAATTACACCACGCGAAGGAACAAGTGGAAACTCGAGTTGAATGTCAGTGTATTCCAATGGATTTACACCCATAGACACATTTTTAAAAGGATTGAGTTGAACATTTGCGTTTACAAATGGAAGCTCGGCAAATCCTTTTTCTTTGGTTAATACTTTACCATCAAAAATAATTTTGGTGAAATTGATTCCGTTAAGATTTACGGTTTTAAAATCAAATTCATTAACTGTAAATCCGATAGTTGTGGTAGTGTTGGTTTGCTGCTTGAGTTTTACCTCATAACCATTGCCGGCCAACAAACTGATAAAGCTAAACAGAGTTACAAAACTTAATACTAATTTTCTCATGTTTTAATAAATTTATAAGTTAAATAAGTGTTGATTTTGATTGATTTAATATTTAGTAAAAAAAATAAAACCGGTAATTAGCCGGTTTTGTTCATAATTTTCATTATTTGCTTAAAATTATTTTTCTGGAAATATTCTTTTCCGCATCCTGAAGTTTAATGTAATAGACCCCGGCATCAAAAGTCTCCATATTAAAACTAAAGGTATTTATACCAATTCTTTTTAGGTCGGTAATTTCCTCAAAAAAGAGTGTCTGACCATAAGCATTAATTACAGTTATAGTTACCTTATCTGAATTTCCGGCAAGAAAATCGATGCTAACATTGTCGCGAGCCGGATTGGGATATACCCTCAATGAACCCTGCCTTGTTAGTTCCTGAATAAATGTTGGCTGGAAAAAAACAACATTCGACATGTCAGATTCACACCCAAATTCATTTGTAACTATTGTATAGTAATAGTTTGTTTCGGTGGGGCTGTATATTTGCCCTGTGGCACCCTCTATCTCTCCATCATTGTTATACCATTGATTCCCAAATTGAATACTTGAAGCAAGATTTCGGCTAGCCTGACTAACAACCGGTGTATCGGGAATATCATTAACTTCGAGCATTAGTTCATCAATAATCTGATCGCCCGAAATTACATCGATAATAGTTACGGAATATAATGTTGACTGATTGGGTGTTGCAACCGGATTAGCTATGGCAGGATCGCTTAAACCATCGGTTGGCAACCATAAGTATTCATAATTCCCTGAACCTCCATAAACCACTATATTTAGCTGTGAAGATTCACCCTGACATAATTCATCGGGGGTGGCAGATATACTACACGACATTGTGCCTGAACTAATCAACTCAAAAAATCCGAGATAAGCTTCCATTAGCACAGTTCTTGATGTTTCATCAAGTCCGCCATACTCTAACGAGACTCCAATGGTTTTATATCCACTTGTAACATTCGATACTGCACAGCCATAAGCCGGATCGATATTATTGAGTATTACTTCTCCCGTACCGATTGCTTCAAGGTGGTCAATCCAGTTATTATCGCCGTTATAAGTAAATGACATGTCTTCGGTAAAAGTTCCCGCAACACCATCTACAGTTCCCAGGTCACCAGATCCGTCATCAGAAGAGCTAATCCCAAACATTTCATGTACTGCAGTTTGATCATCGTAATACCATGTGTCACCACCTTCCATGTAAAGCATTCCACCATTTTCGAGATAGTCGGCCAAGGCTTGTCCTTCACTGCTTGTTAATGCATAATTATCGCTATAAATACCAAGGCATACAAAAACGGATGAAAACAGATTAAGGTCATCCGGAAATGAGGTTACCAATTCGGCGGCTATTCCTAAAGTTTCGATGGAAGCAAAAATTGCCGGGGCGGAGTTGTTATTCTGATCAAGGTTAACAATAATAACAGGCATCTGTCCGATAACTATCGAAAACTCCCCCTGTGCACTAATTCCCATATCGCCTTCAAGATCAACTTCAAACATGGCCACCTGTCCGGCAGGTGTACTCTCATCAGCCGAAACACTGAACGAAGCAATAGCATTTCCTTCGGGATTTACATCGCCAAAACCTTGTGGGGTAGTTGTATTAATTGTAATATATTCACTTGATGATGAAAGTTCACCAAGGATATTATAAGCTTCGGCACTTCCAGTATTTTGTATCGAAACAACAATTTCAACAGTTTCACCCGGATCAATTTTGCCATTATCATTTCCGTCAGAATCAAGCACCACGAAATCAACATACGCTAAAACTGGTGCATGGCCGTTGAAAGAGAAATTACTTGTCCATTCGTTAGTGCCATCATTGGCCAGTATGGTAAATGCCATAGTATGGTTATCCGGGATGTTTTCGGCAATCGAAAGCTCAAAAACATCTGTTAAGCTAACAACTTCATCGGGATTGATATTTCCGAGAACTGCATAATCGTTGTTAATGGTAATATATTCGTCATTACATGTAAGTGTAAGTTCAACACCTTCAGCAGCTTCTGAGCCCAGGTTTTTAAAAGAAACATCCAGAGCGATTGTCTCACCATAATCCGCCATATCGTTTCCGTTTCCGCCACTATCGTTCACTTCACATTCATTGAGCAGAACGTAAGGCCCGTTTGGTGATGCAACTGTAACTTCTCCCAAATATGGCATTAGATTTTGGCCGGTAATTACAACATCAGCAACACCGGGAACAACAATTGGGGTTTCGAAAACAACTTCTGCTATTCCATCAGCATCTGCAAGGGCGGTTCCGTGCAATACACCATCTTTTGAAATAGCAACATAAGCATAAGGATTTGTATTTACGGTAAATGTAGCTGCGCCTAATGGCATCAGAGCTGCATAGGTTGTATTTGTTTCTGGCGGTTGCGAGAAATAAATCATCAACGAAGGATCGCCCATAAGATGGTAAATTTCCCAATAATATTCAACAGATGATCCCGACTGCGTAACGGCAAGGTTTCCGGCGGCTGGCATCTGGCCTTGTGTTACAAACCAGTCATCCATGGTTACACCTTCGCGGTCGTGAAATGTACGATCGTATGAACCGAGATTCTCAGGATTGTAGCTTGGGTTAGCAGAAACGGTTTCGAAACCAACACCCCACCAAAAGTCTTCGTCCCAGGTGGTGCTGTTTGAACCACCTATGTATCCGAGTGCTCCTTTGAGTGGTGCTCGTAATACTTCTTCGCCAAAGCAATCGATCTGAAACTCAACGGATGAGCAACAGTTCCCAACCATTAATGGGTATTTATGTGCATTGGTAAGACTCGAAATATCGCCTATTACAAAGCTTGGGTTGGCCCAACCCGAAGGGCTGCAATGTGCGGTATAGTTGGCGTATGAAACTCCATCAGAAATATTTTGCTGGATAAGTTGTGAGTAATTTCCACCACCCGGTTCGGGTTGGAGGTATGTATGCGATGTAAGCCCATGATCTTCATTAAAATAATACTCAGTTCCATAATTTATTTGTCCGTTGCCCCATATTGTACCATGTGAAGCATCAGAACCAGCGCACATTACAACTTCATCAAGGAAGGATGGATCGGGAAAAGTGTATTGTTCGTATTCCAGCGTTTTATCAATTTGCGGTTGCAACTCAATAAGATTATTTGCCGAGAATCTTCCGTAATAAGCCTCCGGGAGAATGTCGCCCGTATATTCGCAATAATACAAATCGGTTACGTGTCCGCCGGCATTTCCGTTAAAGGTTGGCACTTGTGCAACATCACCAACAAAAAGAACAAAACTTTGTGAGTAATATCCTTGGGGAGGATTGTTGTAAAAATCTTCGAGATAGGATTTAATACTATTTGTTGTTGTACCAACATTGGGATCGTTGGTGTATGCTTCAACAACGTTAAACCCTTTTTTAGTTTTCCATTCAACAAAAGGCTGCATAGCTTCCTGAAACATTGGGTCGGCAACAATGATATAGGTTACAGGTGTGTCTCCTAATAATTCATCCGAAAGAATCTCTTTGTAATTAAATACCATCCGGCTAATGCTTTTGAAATAACGGTTGGTTTGTATTTCCTTTAGTTGAATTGTTTCAGGAACATTTGCATTATTAAATAAAATACTTACCTCAAGTTGTTCATATATCCTAATCATGTTTTTAACCGGATTATATTGAACAGGAGAAATTTCAACACGTGCAATATTTAAGCCTCTCATTATCCCTAATGGGAAAACATCGGCAAGTTGATTTCCAAGCAAACCATCAATGCTATATGCATCTTTATTCATCTCGAAAGGAACATCTTCGGGGTTATCGCTTTTAGACAAGGAGGGTTGTGCAGGGAAAATAGGATTGTCAATTCCAAATTCCGATAAGTAGTAATCCTGGTAGGTTTTAGAAGTGATAACGATATTGTAATCCCCTTCCAATGGAATTTCGATCAGTTTTTTAATAACAGGAAGTTTTGGCTCGCCAATGGTTGTAGAATAGCCGTATCCATTAATCCTGATTTGGCAATAATCACCTTCTGACGTTTTTACATCGAAGGCAGTAATTTCGGAAATCGTGTTTTTAAGTCCAAGTATTTGATAAGTGTTTTCAGTAATTTTAAGTGTAGTTTCATCCTCACCAAGCTGAACAACCTGCGCCTGTGCTAAAAATGAACACATCAGAAACCCCGTAATTAGCATCAGAGAAAATAGCCTGGTGCTTTTAGTAAAGTTTTTCATAGCATGATTTTGAGTTGAAATTGGCTTATCTTATTGATTTTGACAAAAATAAAGGTCGCAAAAGTAATGTTTTGTATTCAAAAAAACTAATTCAATTATAGCATTTAACATTGCTTAATATTCTGACTTTTGTTACAACAAGATGCACTTATTTTGATTGGTTGCCTGTGTTAAAAAATTAATTCGGAAAAATAATTCTTTAGTTGGAAAACACAAACGAAGAGCTGTTTTTGTTAAAGTTTCTGGTGTAGATATTTTGAGGAAATTTGCTTTACAGGAAACCATGCGGCAAGCATCCCCAAAACAATTACAGTAACAAATACAGCTAAAAAATCCAGGACTCTGATTTGAACAGGGTAAGCATCGACCACAAACGTTCCACCACCACCACCAAGGCTAATTAAACCAAACTCTTGCTGCAGCCAGCTAATCAAACCACCAAGTAGCATTCCGAGCAATGCACCCCCAATGGAAATCATGATGCCTTCAAAAAGAAAAATTCGTTTTATTAACTGATTATTTGCACCCATACTATGCAACACAGCAATATCCTTTTTTTTGTCGAGTATGAGCATGGTAAGTGAGCTGATAACATTAAAAGTGGCAATTATTAATATAAATGTCAGGATAAGGAATATTGCCAATTTTTCTGATTGCATTATTTTGTATAGTAGCTCTTGTTGTTGGTATCGGTTTTTTATCACAAACCCATCGCCAAGCAGGTTTTTTACCAATTCCTTAATCTCCTCCACATCGTACCCCGGTTCAATACTTAGTTCAACCGCAGTAACTTCATCGTTGTAATTGAGCAACTCTCGTGCAAAGTCGATGGGAACAACAGCATATTTTGTATCAAAATCCTGCTGTATAGAAAAAATGGCCGAAGGGAAAATTGCTTTACTGCTAAAGGCCTGATCCATATTCAAAATTACTTTGCCTTCGCGCTGTGGAACATATACGGTAATTGGGTTGAGCATATCTTTGAGGCTTGCTCCCAGAAAATAAGAAACCCCGGCTCCCAATATCATTCTTGGCTGTCCTCGTTCATGCAAAAGAAAATCCCCATCTATCAGCATTGTATCCAATCCACTCATTTGCTCAAACTCATCGCTAACACCTTTGATGGTGGCTATGTATTGCTTTTTGCGATACTTGAGTAATGCATTTTCTTCTACTACCTGGGTTAATACAAAAACCCCCGGAATAGCTTTTATTTCATCAGCAGGAAAATCATTAAAATGAAAGGTCTTGCCTTTTTCGGTAGTAATCATCAAATCGGGATTGAATGAATTGAAAAGCGAAGTGATGAGTTGTTCAAATCCGTTAAAAACTGACAAAACAATAATCAAAGCCATAGTGCCAACCGTAACACCAGCCAGCGATATCCCCGAAATAACGTTAATTATGTTATGGGTTTTTCGGGCAAATAAATACCTGCGGGCGATATAAAACGGAAAATTGTTGATGGCGGAGGTTAGA
>JAOZRY010000625.1 GCA_029939965.1 Bacteroidales bacterium
TCGTTGCCTCGAAGTGCCGAGCGGCAGGGATTGGAGTGGTAGCTTGCCGCAAGTGGCGGCTGATATTTTTGTTGGCCGGCGTAGGCTGTAAGCCCACGTACGGCTTACAAAAATACAGCCGGCACAAGGCAACTACAAACGGAAAGCCCGTAGCCGCCCAAAAAAAACTAACTTAAAAATCAGTAAATAATTTATACTTTAAAAAATCTCTTTTCTAACTTGTCCGGGTTAGGTTATGAGATGGCAGATTTCTTTAGCGTAATCAAGGTTATTTCACTCTCCGAATTATATCTTACCGGAATTCCTGAAGTCCCGGTTCCATTGCCGGTATAGCCTTTCATATTTTTATATTCCCAAAGTCCTTTATAAAACTTTTTGCCATTCGACAGGTGGGTAATAACCGGTATTCCTCCGGGTAAACAAATTTGCCCGGCATGAGTGTGTCCGCAAAGGTATAAATCATAATTATTATCTGCTGCAACATCGTACAACTCAGGTGAGTGAATTAGAGTTATTTTAAATCCTTCGATTTTTTGAGACAATGCTTTTACGGCATCTTCCGAATAATAATAATGAACATCGTCGATTCCTGTGATTGAGATAAATTGTGATTTTTTTTCTATCCTGATTGTTTCGTTAGTTATCACATTAAATCCCATTTTTACAAGTGGCTTAACCATCAGATAGGTGTCGTGGTTTCCCAATGTTAACAAAATCCCGTCTTTTGCAGAAATATGTGCCATAAGTTTTTTCATTGGCTTTAATATCTGCCTGAATTCACCATAAGTTTCGCGTCTGTAATCGCCGGTCATAACACACAAATCTACGTGATTATTCCTGAGCACACGGATAATTTCATCTTCAAGATTATTTACAATATCGAGATGGAGATCCGTAAGGTGAAGAATGGTATAGCCATGAAAATTCCCGGGCAGATTTGGGAAACTTAATTCAAATGAATTAAGTTTAATATCAAGGGCGTTTTTGAGGCCTTGTTCATAAAACCCAATTACTTTTAAGAACT
Organism: Bacteroidales bacterium; assembly: GCA_029939965.1. GTDB lineage: Bacteria > Bacteroidota > Bacteroidia > Bacteroidales > 4484-276 > SABY01. The sequence continues at coordinate 1,025 of JAOZRY010000625.1, forward strand.
GACCAAAAATAGTAATCAGATTGTTAAACAGTTTCCAAAACCGTGGAAGAATACCTCTGTTGCGTTGTTTTTTCCGGCGTGTTTTCTCCAAGTCGAAACGATTGGCAAGCCAACGTTTTTGTATTTCCTTTCTTTCTGTCATTCTTTGTAGCAGGATTAAAACAGAAGTAAAGATAAATAATATTTTTTAGTTTGCTATGGGATTGAAGGGCTAAATAGTATCTGCAAGAAAACTCAATATTTTCGGATGTGGGTGTCAGAAAACGTTGAGATCGAGGCGGACGAAGTGTTGAAAATCAAGGAGTTTACTTTTGTAAATGACTGTTTTCAACACAAGTCCAACGAAGATATCAGCGTTTTCTGGCGCATACTAAATATTATTCCGAAATAATTAACTTTACCTCATCATTAATTATTTTCCAGGTTTCATCGCCAATTTTTGCACCAAGCACCTCAATAACTTTACCGGCGAGAAGCGACCCGATTTTTCCGCATTTATCCGGTGAGTATCCATTGGCCATACCATATAAAAATCCACCAGCATATAAATCGCCTGCCCCGGTGGTATCGATACTGTTTACTTCGATAACACCAATTTTATATACCTCTTCTGCATGTTTTACCATTGATCCATCTTTGCCAATTTTCACTACGGCAACCTCGCTGTCTTCATAGATTTTATGAAGTGCATCCTCCGGGTCAAGGCTGGTAAATGCTTTAGCTTCATCTTCGTTGGCAAAAACAATATCCACATATTCATCGATAATATCTTTTAAGAAATCAAGGTTTTCGCGCACCACATCAAAACTGGCCAGATCAAGCGAAATCTTTACATTATTTTCTTTGGCTAACTTCACAGCTTTTCTCAACAGATCATGGTTTTGAACAAGATATCCTTCGATGTGGAAATAGTCGTATCCGTGAAACATTTCAGATTTAATGTCGTCGGGTGATAATTCGATCGCACAACCCAGATTAACGGCAAATGTTCTCTCAGAATCGGGGGTAACCAGTGTTACGGCAATACCTGTTGATGCCTCACCTTTAAGCAGCAGTGGCTGAATATTATTTTTCAGCATGTCATCTTTCATAAATTTGCCATTGTCATCCATAGCCACTTTGCCAATAAAACCGGTCTCCATCCCGAGGTTAGAAAGTCCGTTAATTGTATTTGCTGCCGATCCACCCGGAGCTTTTTCAGCAGGTAGATGCTGCAATTTGTTCATCACCGATTGTATAGTTGAGCTATCAACCAAACGCATACCACCTTTTTCCAGGTTAAATTCCGAAAAGATGGATTCGTCATCAATTCTAATCAAAATATCCATAAGGGCATTACCCATTCCTAAAACCTTTGCCATGCTAATTCTTTTTGTCTAATAAATAATTTTAAAAAATTTTGACAAAAGTATTGCTATTTTGGAAACAATATCTATTTTTGCCACCGCTTTTAAAAAAAGCAATCGTTCATTAAAAGAGTAAATTATTCCTCCTTAGCTCAGTTGGTTAGAGCATCTGACTGTTAATCAGAGGGTCCTTGGTTCAAGTCCAAGAGGAGGAGCTTCAA
>JAOZRY010000080.1:0-2034 GCA_029939965.1 Bacteroidales bacterium
TCATCAAGTTTTGATGGGATTTTGTCATCGCTCTTTTTAATCAAATTATCAATAGTGTCGGCATCAACACGTACAAATGTAGTGTTTTCAAATTTTTGTTCAATGGTGTTAATAAAGTGATTATCGAGTACACCATCCATTATCAATACATCATATCCTTTGTTGATAGCTGCCTGGATGTAACTGTGTTGAGCATCTTTGTCGGTTGCATACAGGTAAACTACTTTTTTATCTTTATCTGTTTGGTTTTCCTTAATCTTGTCTTTGTATTCATCCAGAGTAAAATATTTCGTCTCAGAGTTTTTTAGCAAACAGAATTTCAGGCTACGATCATAGAATTTTTCTTCAGAGATCATTCCATACTCGATAAATACTTTTATGTCGTCCCATTTTTTCTCAAACTGTTCGCGATCATTCTTGAAGATTTCTTCCAGCTTATCGGCCACTTTTTTCATAATGTGATTCGATATCTGCTTAACTCTTCTGTCGCTTTGAAGGAAACTTCTGGAGACATTCAATGGGATATCTGGTGAATCAAGTACACCATGGAGTAGGGTCAGGAAGTCGGGGACAATTCCTTCTACCGAATCGGTTACAAATACCTGGTTAGAATATAGCTGAATCTTGTCGCGCTGTACTTCAAGGTTTTTCTTAACCTTTGGGAAATAAAGTACACCGGTAAGGTTGAATGGATAATCTACATTGAGATGAATGTGGAACAACGGCTCCTCGAAGTTCATCGGATACAGTTCACGATAAAAATTTTTGTAATCCTCTTCTTTTAAATCGGCAGGCATACTTTTCCATAATGGCTTGGTGTTGTTAATTATGTTGGGCTTTTCTTCCTCTACATATTTGTCGTTACCATCTTTATCTTTTTCGCCTTCTACTTTTACCTGCTCTTTTTTCATTCCAAACTGGATAGGAACAGGAAGGAAGCGACAATATTTTTGAAGTAATTCTTTGATTTTGAAATCTTCCAGAAACTCTTTTTCCTCTTCGCTTATATGAAGAACTATTTCAGTTCCACGATCTTCTTTTTTGGTTTCTTCGATGGTGTAGTCAGGGCTACCATCGCACGACCATTTTATTGGTTTTGTCGGGCCGCCTTTTTTGTAGGTTTTAGTTATAAGGTCCACTTTATCCGATACCATAAAAGAAGAATAAAATCCCAGACCGAAATGACCAATTATGGCATTTTGCTCGGCTTCTGATTTGGTTTTGAATTTCTTTACAAACTCCTCGGCACTCGAAAAAGCAATTTGGTTGATGTATTTATCCACTTCATCTGCTGTCATCCCAATTCCACGATCTCTTACGGTAATTGTACCTTTCTTTTTATTTACTTCAACATGGATGGTTAAATCACCCAGTTCGTCTTTAAAAATGCCTGTGCTAGCTAATGTTTTTAGCTTTTGTGTGGCGTCCACAGCATTGGATATCAGTTCACGCAGAAATATTTCGTGATCCGAATAGAGGAATTTTTTAATGATTGGAAAGATGTTCTCAGTTTGTACGTTGATTTTTCCTTTTTGCATGTTTTTTTATAATTTGATATTGTTTATAATCGTAAAATAAAATTATGATTTGCCGGGCGCAAACAAAGCTTGTGCCATCAGATGAGTGCTGACAAAATGACTTTTTTTGGCAGGATTTTGTCAGGTTATGGTGAATATGAAAACTTTGTTTTATGATTATCTCGGCTAATGGAGGATTAGGATATATTTTTTTTGATTCCAAAATAAAAAAGAAAGATAAAAAGTAATTGGTAGGCTGGTTGGCAAAGTTTATTTATCCTTCAAAATATCTTAAACTAAGAACTACACTTTTTCTATTTCATTTTTTGTTAACCCAGTCTCTTTGATAATATCGTCAATCGAAGCACCAATTTTTTTCATTTGACTGGCAAGCTTTAAAGCTAATGTTTTTTCTTTCTGTTTGGCTTCCTCTTTTAGCTTTCGTTCTTTTTTCTCTCTTAGTTTAGCTTCTTCTTCTCTAAGTTTAGCTTCTTCTTCTCTAAGTTTAGCTTCTTCT
>JAOZRY010000080.1:2134-9759 GCA_029939965.1 Bacteroidales bacterium
TTTAGCTTCTTCTTCTCTAAGTTTAGCTTCTTCTTCTCTAAGTTTAGCTTCTTCTTCTCTAAGTTTAGCTTCTTCTATTTGTTTCAAAAATTTTGCTTCCTGTTTGTCAAATATCCTATCAATTTCTTCTTCTCCTTCCAGTTGACGCCTAAATTTGTCGTCATGTGCTGGCTTTTGTAAGTACTTAGCAATGTCACTAAACTCTTTTGGTATGTCCTGCAAATCGAGAATGTATTGGTTTTCAGTTACCCATGCCTGGTTGAACAGGGTTAAAAACTTTTCGAGGCGTGTACGCCGTTCGTTAGGTAAACGGCGTATCTGAATAATGTGAGAAGTATGAGTTAAGTGGTCGATAAAGAAACTCTTTACTTTTATCCTCTCTTTATTTACTGAGTTGATAATCTCACGGTTGACCGTTATGGCAAGATAAGGAACATCGGTAAGGTTGTAGCCCAAAATATAAATGGTGATGATAGGGTAAATTTCTTTATCATCATTTTCCATCACTTCGCTTTTTGAAAGCCCTTTCTTTTTGTCGACATGGATATAATTTGACCCTAAATAGTTCCTGAACCGTTGGATATCTGTATTGTATTTTGATTTCTGAAGTTCAATAAGCACTTTTTTTCTGCTGCCATCAGGCTCTTTTATCACAGCTTTAAAATCCAGACGGAAAAGGGTTAATCCCCGCCGTTCGTCAGGCACTATGGTTTCCTGTTGCCCTAGTGTGACCTCTTCAACATCCTGATCCAACAATACCGAGAGTACCTTTTTGGCCAACCGGTTGTTTTCCATCAGATATTTAAAAGCTTTATCGTATAATGGATTAATTATTTTCATCTGAGTGTTATTTAATAATTCTCAATTCATATTATGAATCCTGATTGTAGTTCCACAAAATATTGCTTTTTTTTGTGTTAAAGACAGACAAAAGTAAAAAAAAACAAAATTGAAGATGGTATTATCAAGTCTGCTTCAAGTAAACTTTATGTAATGTCTGTTTATAAAGTCGGTGTTTGGTTCAGAATGTTCGGGTTCGATGCTCGCAAGGTCTTTAAAACCAGGTGTTTACATTTGTAAATGCCATGTATTGAGTTTGCCGAAATAACTGAGTTTAAAGCCGTGTGTAACGAAGAAATCGGACATTATGGACAAACACTATGTGTGGTATATTATTTTAGCTGATGATAATTATTGTAAAAAAAAATAGCTGAAAAATTATTCAGTTAGTCACCTGTTTGATGTGTTAGTGTAAAAAGGATTTATGTTTAACATAAAAAGACCTTGCAAAAGTAATTTCTGCAAGGTCTTTTTTCTGGCGGAGAATGAGGGATTCGAACCCTCGGACCCGTGAAGGTCAACGGTTTTCAAGACCGCCGCATTCGACCACTCTGCCAACTCTCCGCTGCAAAAGTACACTTTTTTTAAAAGAACCAAATTATTTTATATTTTTTATTTGAAAAGAATGTACCTTGGCATGACAAAGTAAAGAGCCGTAAACTGAATATAGCAAACCAAATACTTTTTATCCTTTGAACGCCAAAAAATCATATAGTAGTTTTGATTTAATCATTTTTTGAAAAAGGAATAAAACAGCATTAAAATGAAAAAATTATTAACCATTCTGTTATTTGTTAGCCTCATTTTTTCTGTTACCGCACAGGAGGCGAAATTGGTTCAGGCGCAACTTTTGTTTTCAAAGTTTTATACTCCGACTGATGGCCCGTATCTCGAAACTTATCTTTCAGTAGTAGGTAATAGTGTAAAGTATAATAAACTGGAGAATGGAAAGTTTCAGGGTAAAATTGAGATCGCAATGATTTTTAGCAAAGACAGCATTGTGGTAAATTATGATAAATATGAGCTGTTAAGTCCCGAAATTACTGATACCAGCAATGTTACTGTTAATTTTTTAGATCAGCAGCGTTTTAGTCTTCCTAATGGTATTTATGAATTCGAGATCATCATCAAGGATATTAACAGTAAAAATCCGCCTTATTCAGCCATCCAAACCATCGAAATTTCCGTTCCTTATGATGAAATTTCTGTTTCGGGTATTCAGCTTGTGGAATCATATACTAAAACCATCAAAACAAATATACTTTCCAAAAGTGGCTATGACCTAGTTCCCTATGTTTATAATTTTTTGCCCAACGAGGTAAATTCATTAATCTTTTATTCGGAAATCTATAATGCTGAAAATATTTTAGGCGCAGGAGAGCAATTCCTTGTAAATTACTATCTGGAGACCTACGAATCTGGTAAAAAACTGAACGAATTCACAAGATTTAAAAGAGAAAGTGCCAAGTTGGTAAATATTCTGTTTGCCAATTTCGACATCATTAATCTTCCATCAGGAAATTATAATTTGGTAATTGAAGTACGCGATAGAAATAACGAGGTGCTAAGTAATAATAAAATTTTTTTTCAACGCAGCAATCCTGATGTGAGTGCAAAATATGAGGATTACACAGTAATATCTGTAAATAATTCGTTTGTTTCAAAAATTACAAGTGCCGATACACTTCGCCTCTATATTAATTATTTAGGGCCAATTTCTACGAATATGGAATTGAATTTCATTAAATACCAAATCGACAAAGGAGAACAAGACATGGAAATGATGCAGCGGTTTTTCCTTAATTTTTGGCTCGACAGGGATGAAATTAATCCTGAATATGCCTGGAAAGAATATTTGAGTAGTGTAGAGCTGGTAAATGAACAATTTGGCGCACCGGGTACTAGAGGTATGAAAGGATATGAGACCGATATGGGAAGGGTTTTTCTGAAATTTGGGCCTCCAAATACAATTACCGATCGTCCTTTTGATGCCAGTACATCAGGTATGGCCATTACTAATGGTATTGGAGGGGCAACAGACGCAGGAGCAGTACCCTATCAAATTTGGCATTATTACACTCTGGATAAATTAAGAAATCGCAAATTTGTTTTTGCTAACATACATTTGGCTCTCAACAATTATAAACTCATACACTCTAATGTTCCGGGCGAGATTAATAACGAAAACTGGCAGGCCGAACTTCATCAACGATTCCAACATGGTGTAACCTTACCAGGTGATGATAAGTATGGTGGCCAGTCAGGAGATTATTACAACAATCCGCGTTAAATTACACGTTTTTTTTCTGATTCATCTTTTTTCAAAGGTGTAATTTATACCTTTGCCGTCCAAATGAAAACAGCAGTTGTTATATTAAACTGGAATGGAAGGCTTTTTCTGGAAGCATTCCTGCCAATGATTATCAAAACCTGCGAGGGGGTTGCCGATGTTGTGATTGCTGATAATCAATCTACTGATGATTCCATTGGTTTTCTTCAAAAAGTATTTCCACAAATAAGGGTAATCAATACAGGAGGTAATTTAGGGTATGCCGGTGGTTATAATATGGCATTGAAACAAATTGATGCTAAGTACTTTGTTTTACTCAACTCTGATATTGAAGTTGCTGAAAATTGGATCGCTCCCATAATTTCGGTAATGGATTCGGATAATAAAGTTGCAGCTTGCCAGCCCAAAATCCTCTCTTTTAAAGAGCGTAATAAATTTGAATATGCCGGAGCAGGTGGTGGATTTATCGACAGGTATGGTTATCCGTTTTGCCGGGGACGGTTGTTTCAATCGGTAGAAAACGATCATGGGCAATACAACGATACATCCGAAATATTTTGGGCCTCTGGTGCGTGCTTATTTGTGAGGGCTGAATATTTTTGGGAAGTTGGAGGTTTGGACGAAGATTTTTTTGCGCACATGGAAGAGATTGATATTTGTTGGAGATTTAAACATAAGGGATATAAAGTAATGTACTGTGGCTCATCAACAGTTTATCATCTGGGAGGTGGGTCTCTGGATAAATCCTCTCCAAAAAAAACATACCTCAATATCAGGAATAACAGCACAATGCTTTATAAAAATTTACCATCCACACAGATTTATCCTATTTTTATCAGTCGCTTTTTTCTTGACCTGATGGCTGCGGTAAAGTTTCTTATCGATGGAGGAGTGCGACATTTTGTTGCAGTAATTCGGGCGCATATAGGGTTTTATTTTTCGTACAAAAAGAACAGAGTTAAACGAAACCAGATAGAACACCAGAATGTTTCGATGGTTTACAAAGGAAATATTGTAATCGATTATTTCTTTAGAAGAATCAAAACTTTCCCTGAGTTGAGTCAAAAAAAATTCACTAATTAATCCAGCAAAAAACTTTCGATCGCAAGGTTGTATCCATGTAAACCAAACCCAATAATAGTTCCTTTAGCATTGGGTGAAATAAATGATACATGCCTGAATTCCTCGCGGCTAAATATGTTTGAAATGTGTACCTCAACCACCGGTGTACTAATGGCTTTTACAGTATCTGCAATAGCAACAGAAGTATGCGTGTAAGCCCCGGCATTTATTACAATCCCATCAAACGAAAAACCTGCCTCTTGCAATTTATTAATAAGCTCCCCTTCGATATTCGATTGGAAATAATCAAATTCGATTTGTTGGTATTGTGATTTTAAATTGTTAAGGTATTCCGTGAAATTAATGTTTCCATAAATACTCTTTTCACGTGTTCCAAGCAGGTTCAGATTTGGGCCGTTGATGATAAGTATTTTCATAAATATTGATTTTTTGCAAATTTAATGATTCCATATAAAGTTTAGTTTTTACAGGAAAATTATATTTTTGCCGGCGAATCCAATAGGGGTGCCCTAAACTTACGGGCTGAGATCATACCCATTGCACCTGATTCGGGTAGTGCCGGCGAAGGGACATAATGGCTTACATGACCTTATTTTTCCTTTATTGATTTTTAATTCATTGTTGAACTTAAAAATTAATTGAACGAATGAAAAAGATTATGACTTTGGTGTTGATTTTTACAATGCCATTTGCGGTTTTTTCGCAATTTACTATCACAGGAATTATCTTCGATGCCCGGTCGGGTAAAAGCTTGCCCGGAGCACACATAGTTATCCGGAACAATTACAGTAATGCTATTTCGGATCGGGATGGGAGGTTTTTTATCAAAAACCTGAATCCAGGTAGTTATCAGCTTAAAGTTTCATTTTTGGGTTATGAGCCGATGCATCTTAATGTTGATTTGACCACCGATGTTGATTTGGAATTTGTGTTGCAACATAAGGCGATTATGGAGGAGGAAGTAGTAATTACTGCCACCCGTGCGGGGAGGAATTCACCAAAAACATACGAAAATGTAGATCGAAGTCAGATCAGGGAAAATAATCTTGGGAAAGACCTGCCGGTGTTGCTAAAAACAACTCCTGGAGCAGTGATTACATCAGATGCAGGAGCCGGAACAGGTTATACCGGAATCCGTATCAGGGGTACCGACATTACCCGCATTAATGTTACTGTAAACGGTATTCCCCTCAACGATCCCGAATCGCAGGGTGTGTTTTGGGTAAACATGCCTGATTTTGCTACATCAGTTGAAAACATTCAGGTACAGCGCGGTGTAGGTACTTCTACTAATGGAGCAGCAGCTTTTGGGGCTAGTATTAATATTAAAACTCAAAATTTACGTGCTGATTCTTACGCCGAATTTAGCAGTTCAGCAGGTAGTTTTAATACACATAAAAATAGCCTGACGTTTGGTACTGGTCTGATTAATGGGCGATTTGCAGTTGATGGGCGGTTATCAAAAATTACTTCCGATGGATACATCGACCGGGCATCCTCCCACCTGAAATCCTTTTTCGTTAGTGGTGGTTACTATGGCGAAAAAACCATCATTAAAGCAAATGTATTTTCGGGAAAGGAAAAAACCTATCAGGCCTGGTACGGTGTTCCCGGAGATAGTCTTAAAACAAACCGGACATACAACCCGGCAGGTGAATACGTTGATGAGAATGGGGAAATATCATATTATGATAATCAAACTGACAATTATCAGCAGGATCATTATCAGCTCATGGTTTCTCAGATGATTAATCGCAATTTAAATATAAATGCAGCCTTATTTTATGTGCGGGGATTTGGATATTATGAAAGTTTCAAGCAGGAAGAATCTTTTGACGAATATGGATTGGATGATGTAATTATTGGCCAGGATACAATTTCTGAAACTGATCTGATACGAAGAAAATATCTAAATAACGATTTTTATGGAATCACTTTTTCGGGAAATTATAACAGTTTTGGCAAACTAACAGCCTCGTTTGGTGGAGGTTTTAATTATTATGATGGTGAACATTACGGAACCATAATTTGGGCCAGGTATGCCAGCAACGGAACCATCGACAGGCGTTGGTATGAAAACACCGGAAAGAAAACCCAGTACAATATTTTTGGCAAGATAAACTATCAGATACTAAAACCTTTAAATGTTTATGTTGATCTTCAGGTTCGTGGTATTCGTTATGAAATTAAAGGTATCCATGATGATTTGCGCGAAATTTCACAGGAGCATAATTTTTCCTTTTTCAATCCTAAATTTGGCGCAACCCATCAATTTAGTCAGCACCACCAAACCTATTTTTCGTTTGGTGTTGCCAACCGGGAACCTACCCGTAGCGATTTTCGTGATGCCGATGAAAGTCACCAGCCAAAATCGGAAAAGCTTTTGGATTATGAGTTGGGCTACAATTACAGTGCTGGGAAACTTAGATTTAATGCTAATTTTTTCTATATGGATTACAAAGATCAACTGGTGTTAACAGGTGAAATTAATAATGTGGGTGCACCCATTTTTACCAATGTTTCCAAGAGTTACCGTACCGGAATTGAGATCGTTGCCGGGTGGAGAGTTACAGATTGGCTAAGTTGGGAAGGAAATGCTTCTTTTAGTAAGAATAAGATAAAAGAATTTGAGGAGTTTGTTGATGACTGGAGTCCGCCTTATGAGCAAATATCCAATGAGTTGGGCAAAACGGATCTTTCATTTTCGCCACACCTGATTGCAAACAGTATATTTAACTTTGAACTGGTGGAGAATTTCAATGTTTCGTTTATTTCTAAATATGTTAGCCAACAATTTATCGACAATACTTCTAATGACAAAAGATACCTGGATGCATATTTTGTGAATGACTTGAATATGACCTATAATTTTAAAACCAAACTATTTGAGGAAATCGGATTGTTTTTGAATGTGTCAAATATTTTAGGTGAAAAATACGAAACCAATGCATGGGTTTATCGTTACTACTACGATGAACAGGAATATTTTATGGACGGGTATTTCCCGCAGGCTTCGGCCAATTTTCTGGCAGGTATTTCATTAAAATTATAAGATATTTACCCAATGGTGATGGGTGTACAACAAATTGCACTGATTTTTCAATTTGTTGATTTAACAAATAATTCTTCTATCAGTTATCTTTTTCTATATTTTTATCGTTGATTTTGAAAATAATGAAAAACATTCCAATCTTACCTGCTTTTCTGATAATGAACCTATTACTGTGTTTACCACAAGGGTTATTTGCACAACACGATTCTGATGATACGCAGGGCTTTCAAAATTATGATTTACAAACACTTCTTGATCTTTCAAAAAGCATTAAAAAAAAACACCCTGATTCAGCACTCTACTACGCAAATCTTGCATTAGGGGTCGCCCAACTGAAAAACGACAAACTTTCGGTTTCGG
>JAOZRY010000626.1 GCA_029939965.1 Bacteroidales bacterium
TACTTAGCATTGTAGCTTTATCTCCGGGGGCAAATGCTACAATCGGCAAACAATTGTCATCCGTTTTAATTCCCAACAACCTCATTCCCGCTTTTAAGTAATGGGCATTCTCCCAGAGCTTTCCCCTCATTTCGGGGTTGGATTTAACAAGTTCTAACCCCCGTATCCCGGCAGCAACAGCAGCATTTATTGGTGAACTGGATCCGGTTATTACACTTCCGGTTTTAACTTTGCTGATAAATTCATCATTACCCGGAATAATGCCACCATAAGCACCAAATGCTTTTGATAAGGTAGCACCCATAAAAAGACGATTGGAATTGATCCCAAAATGCTCATAAGTCCCTCTTCCGTTTTTGCCCAGGATGCCAACTCCGTGGGCATCGTCAATCCAAACCACACCGTTATATTGTCCTGCAATTTCAAGGTAGTTTTTAACCGGGGCAGATTTAGCCCAAATCGGAAACAAACCATCACTGGCTATTAATGGTCTTTCTTTTGATTTTAATTTGCTGTCTATTTTCGATAATAAATCGCTAACATCTCTATTCTTAAAGCTAACAACCGGTTTTCCAACTGTCATAGCACCTTCGGTAAGGCAGTAATGAGAACCTTCATCAATAAAAATCACATCAAAAGCATCCATTTCGGCAAGAGCCTTTAACCCGGCAATATTACTCAAATACCCCGAAGGCAGGTAGGCAGCATCTTGTGTGTCGAAAAACTCAGCAGCTTTTTTTTCAACTTCCAATAATAAAGGAGTGGTACCTGTAATAGCCCTTGAGGTGGCACTGGCAATTCCAAATTTTAAAGTAGCATCGCTTGCAGCTTTAAGTAGCTCATGATGCGAATTAAGTTGAAAATACCCGGTACCGGCGAAGTACAAATAATTTTTGCCATTAATACTTGTTTCAGTACCTGTGGCACTATCAATAATATATTGGTGTTTAAAAGCCAAAACGAAAATTTTAAAATAACGTGTTAAACTATAATACGTTCCATTTCTTTCAGATAGACTTCATCGAAATCGGCTCCAATTCCCGGGCTGTCGCCTAATTCCCATTTTCCGTTCCCCTTGTATTCAATTCCTCCAACCACCGGGTCTTCGGCCAGCATCAGCGAAGAGTCGATATCGAAATGAACAATATTATTCCGGGCAGCAACGAGGTGCATCAAAGCAGTTAGGGCATATCGCGACTCCGACATACAGCCAACCTGACATTTAATACCACTGGCTTCGGCAATGGCAACTATTTTCAGGGCATTGTTTATCCCTCCCGATTTTGAGAATTTAATATTAAAATAATCGCAGGCACCCATACTTGCCAGACGAAATGCATCGTGATGATTAAAAAGGGATTCATCGGCCATGATTGGGATAGGGCTGTTTTCTTTTACCTTTACCAAGCCCTCGTTGTTCCAATGTGGAATAGGTTCTTCGCAGTGTTCAATATTATATTTATCCAGTTCGGTCAAAGTTTTTATTGCTGTTATCACATCCCAACCCTGGTTAGCATCTATCCTTATCGGATACTCCATACCTACTACTTCCCTAATTGCTTTCACCCTGGCCAGATCATCGGTAGTATTTGTTCCTAATTTTAATTTTATTGCGGGGAAACCTGCATTTTTGAATTCCAGTGCATCCTTCGCCATCTTTTCGGGCTCACCAATGCTGATGGTCATGTCTGTAAAAACCTTACGGCTGTTGCTTCCACCAAGTAATCTATAAAGTGGCAGATTGGCTTTTTTCGCTAACAGGTCGTATAAGGCCATATCGAAGGCACTTTTCATTGTGTAATTCCCCTTAACTGCTTTGTCAATTTCAGCCAGCCGGTCTTCAATGGCAAACGGGTCTTTATTTTTTAAAAGTTTGCCTATTTGTTTTGCCAACTCAAATACCGTTTCCTGTGTTTCGCCAACTATAAAAACAAAAGGCGCACATTCGCCAATTCCGGTAAGGCCACAGTTTGTATTTATTTTTACAACAACGTTGGTTGCACTGGGGATAACGCCCAGTGAAATAACAAAAGGCTCTTTGTATGGAATATTGAGTTTAATTACTTCAACATTTGTAATAACTGTTTTTTGCATAATGTATGGGTATGGTGATTGATAAATTGTGGCGAAAAAAAAACAGCAACTCTGCAAAAAAACGGAGTTGCTGTTTTATTATGAAACAATAAAATTTATTCAATAATAACTTTTTGTGAACTTGTGTTTCCTAAATTATCTGTAACCCTCACAAAATAAATACCTTTGGTCAAATTACTAACATCTATTGAAGTTTGTCCTTCAATCTGGGTACTTTCAACAATTTGTCCGGTAAGATTAACTATGTCAAGTTTAGAGGCGTGCTCTACTGAAATGTTTAAAATATCTTTTGCAGGATTAGGATAAACCTTAAAGTTGGTTTCATTTTGGATATCATTTACTCCCAACCAGCTACTGGGGCCACCGAGTGAAGCAATTTCCTCAGCAGAAAGTGTTCTGTTAAAAACTGCAATCATGTCGATTATCTTATCACCATCGCGTGGTGGGTCGTTGTTGGGAAGTCCTTCATTGTTTCCGCCAACTTTAA
>JAOZRY010000627.1 GCA_029939965.1 Bacteroidales bacterium
ATTTGATTTCGAATATGTGTTTCTGTGGTCATAACTCTTTTTGCTTTTCAATTTTTGTTAGCTCGCAATTTTTTGTTAATCATTGTGTAATTTTCAGGAAACAAATTTAAGTAAAAACAATGTCTTTTTCTGAAAGCAACAATAAAACCTAACGCTGTTTATATTTTAGTTTTAATGTTTTGTTATTTCATCCTTTCAAAAACTCTATATCTTCTTTATAAACCACTCCACGGGCTGCTAATCCTTCTAACAAAAAATCTACACATATCCTGTTTTTGCCTACAAATTCGGGAGCTGAAACACCTTTGCGGGTGTAGAGACCCTTTGTTATCATCCGCAGTGCCATTGTAGCTGAATAACCTGTTGTGCGAGCCATGGAGTGAATGTTTGTTTCAGGATTGTAACTGTCAAAAAGATCAAAAGTGTATCGCTGGCTAACACCATCTTTTTCGCCTTCAACCATAATACGCATTACAGTAATATCTTCTTCACCATCCTTTAGTTTCCATTTGGGAAACAACAATTTTGTTGTAAAATCAAGGGGTCTGATCATTACTCCGTTTATCTCAACAGGGTCTTTACTAAAAAACCCGGTATCGCGCAACATGGCCATTTTTTCGATATGTCCTTTGTAACGCAAAGTTTTCTCGATCATATTGGGGCAATCAATGGTCTCGGCCAACGACCGAAGCCCATCACTATTAAAGGCTTCTAAAGTTCCAATTCCCGGAAAATTGAGTAGCTCAGGATCAGATAATGCGGGTTTTACAATAAGTTTCCCGTTTTCGATGTACCGTGCAGGACGGGTGTATTCTTCAATTACATCAATTGGCGAAAAAACAGCTTTATACTCATAAGGCCAAACACGCTCTTTGGGCAAGCCACCCACATAAATTACTGCTTTGGTAGTTTTGTCCAGCAAATGGTCGGCATAGCCAATAAGTACATTGCTCATACCCGGAGCCACACCCATATCGGAGATCGCAATTACATTTTTCTGCTTGGCCAGCTCATCCAATACAAACAAGTCTTCGGGAAAAAACGCAATGTCGATAACGTTTTTTCCTGCATTAATAATGGCTTTGAGGGTTTGAAATCCCATAAATCCGGGTACAGCACTCAAAACCATATCCTGGTCATCCACAATGTTGTTTACCGAATGGGCATCAGACAAATCCTTTTGAATGGTTTTTATTTCCGGATGCTTATCAAATTTAGCCAATGCCTCTGCACTATTATCTGCAACAGTAACTTCAAAACCCTGATCTTTAGCAAGATCAAAAGCCATAGGTGCTCCAACCAGTCCTGCTCCTAATACAATTATTTTCATTTTTTATACCCTTATGTTATTGATCAAATTTATATTTCAAATTTATTATCTGTTCGCAAATAAACTCTGAGGCACTACCATCGCCAAATACTGGAGAAAAAGTAAGGTCTTCATTCTTGTATAATTTCTGAAACGCCAGTTCAATTTTCTGTTTATCCGCATCTGCAACAATAGCAGTACCGTTTTCAACAATCTCTACCCACTCAGTTTGTGGCCGCAAAATGATACAGGGTTTCCTAAAGAAATAGGCTTCCTTTTGTACTCCACCCGAATCTGTCATGATAAGTGCTGTATTCTTCTCCAATTGAATCATATCAAGAAATGATACAGGCCCCACAATCTTTAAACGTTCATTTGCTTTTATTCTGCTCAATAAATCAGTGTCAAGGTTTTTATGAAGCAATTTTGATGTTCGTGGATGTAGTGGTAAAAAAACATCAACTTGATTATCAGATGCTATTTTATCTAATGCTTCAAAAATTGAACTGAGGCGTTGCGGGTTGTCTGTATTATGATCGCGGTGGATTGTACCGAGAATGTATGCTCCCTTTTCCAATTTATTTTGTTGCAGGATTGTTGATTTTTCCTCAGCAATTTCAGCAAAATAAAGGCTGTTATCGTACATTACATCGCCACAATGAAATACTGCTGGATTATCGATAGTAAAGGGTAGGCGATTGGTTGTGGAAAACCCTTCGTTTATTAAATTATTGATTCCGGTTTGTGTTGGCGAAAACAACATTGTAGAAGCATGATCGCACATAATTCGGTTAATCTCCTCGGGCATTGTTTTGTTAAACGAACGCAATCCGGCTTCGATGTGGATAATTGGTATATGAATTTTTGAGGCGGCTATGGCTCCTGCAAGTGTAGAGTTAGTATCGCCATATACAATTAGAAAGTCGGGCTTAAGCTGTACAAGTTTTTCTTCAATACCCTCGATCATCCTTGCAGTTTGAGCACCATGTGTTGCCGAACCAACGTTGAGATTAAAATCGGGTTTTGGAATATTGAGTTCATCAAAAAACACCTGCGACATATTTTGATCGTAATGTTGCCCGGTGTGTAAAATATACTCTTTGATTTGCCCTGAAAAATTCGTTTTTATGGCACGGCTCAACGCAGCAGCTTTTATAATTTGCGGCCTTGCTCCAACAATTGTGAGTAGTTTAATCATTCGATCATTATTTTTTGGCGAAAGTAAAAAAAATTGAGATGCTTTTTAATCCCTAATCAGGACAA
>JAOZRY010000081.1 GCA_029939965.1 Bacteroidales bacterium
ACTATAAAATTGAGCATTTATCATCTAATCATCATTGTGTTAGCATTATCCATGGATGCTTTTTCGGGTGTTTACCTAAATGGGTTCATCAAAGAGGCAACATTTACCGAAAGGTTGAGGGTAATGATTCTGATCCCATTCACCAGCAGTTTTATGGCTTGTATTGGATTTTTGCTTGGAGGAGTTATTACTTCACTTCTATCCGAATTTTCTATGACTCTAACTGTGGGGCTAATATTTATTATTGGTTTTAAATTTATCATCAAATCATTTAAACCAAAATTTCAGGAGATGACGTATGAACTCACACAGCTCAAAACACTTATAGGGTTTTCATTTGCACTTGGGATTAATGCCTTTTTGTTAGGGTTGGCATTACCATTATTTGAAATTGGGATCATTAATATTTTAATCGTTTTTGCAATTGTATTTATAATTGTAACCTCACTCGCTATGTTTTTTGGTAAAAGGAGTAACCGTTTTATTGTTGCTTCGAGGCTCATACTTATTGGTGGGTTTTTTATTTCAGGAAGTGCCGTTTATTACATTATCGAATATTTTAATTTTATTTAAAACAAAAACTAATGAGAGTTTATTTATTTATTTGCTTACTTATACTTACTTCGATTGCAAAAACTCAGATTCCTCCCGGATATTATAACCAGGCCGCAGGACTTACCGGTATCGAATTACAAGAAGCACTTCATGGGATTATTGATAACCATAACGACATCAGCTATGGTGCAATTTGGAGTGCATTTGAAGATACCGATAAAAAATCTAATGGGAAAGTTTGGGATATATATTCTGACGTTCCGGGTGGAAACCCTCCGTATCAGTTCACTTTTTTTTCGGATCAATGTGGGAACTACGGACAAGAAGGCGATTGTTATAATCGCGAACACTCTTTTCCGAGAAGCTGGTTTGGGGGTACGGTTGCACCAATGAATACTGAATTGTTTCAGGTATATCCAACGGATGGATATGTAAACGGGAAAAGAGGAAACTATCCTTATGGTGAGGTTGGAACCGCTAACTGGACTTCGCAGAATGGTTGTAAAGTTGGCGGATGTATTACTCCCGGATACTCAGGTACTGTATTTGAACCCATTGATGAATATAAAGGCGATTTGGCCAGAACATATTTTTATATGGCCACACGATATCTTGGCGAAGATAATAACTGGCCAGGTAGCCCGATGGTAGATGGATCGCAACCCAAAGAATGGGCACTAAATATGCTTTTCGATTGGCATCAGGATGATCCCGTGAGCCAGAAAGAAATTGACCGTAATGATGCGATTTATGATTATCAGAATAACAGAAATCCATTTATCGATCATCCGGAATACACAGATATGATTTGGTTTAATACGACCATTTCACAGGATTTGGCTTTTGATGAGTTTGATTTTAAAGTTTATCCAAATCCTGTAAAAGACTATCTTCAGATTTTGCTTTCTTCGGATGTATTGCAAAAAGAGTTGGATTTTAAGGTTGTTGACCAGGCAGGACGAACATTACTTGCAGTGGATTCTGATGGAACCGATCATCAACAAATAAATCTTTTTAATCTCGAAAAAGGATTGTATTTTCTAATTATCCACGACAGTGAAAGTAATTATAGGATTAGTAAGAAGATTATTAGATAATTGGTGTTTGTTTATAATGTCAGTGTCTGATCTATAATGTTCTCTAACGAGGCTTGTGAGGTGCTGAAAAACAATAAGTTTACTTTTGTAAATGTTTGTTTTCAGCACAAGCATAACGAAGTTAGGGGACATTAGAGACAGACACTAATTTGTGGAGGCAGTATATTCGTAATCTCGCAGTAATTATTATTAACGAAAAACTCTTTTTATTGTGGCAAAAATTAGAATTACAAAGGCATACAAATTTGATATGGCGCATGCCCTCCCCGGACATGACGGCCTGTGTAGTAATATTCACGGACATTCGTACGAACTTTTAGTAACACTTATCGGCGAACCAATTACCGATCAGGACTCACCAAAATTGGGTATGGTAATCGATTTCAAAGATTTGAAGATGATAATAAAAGGTCTGATAACGGATGAACTTGACCATTCGATGATTCTTCGCAAAAATGCCCCGGAGGATTTGGTTAACGTAATCAAAAATAATTTCGAAAGGATTATTTTGGTAGATTATCAGCCTACCAGCGAAAACATGATTATTGATTTTGCCGAACGTATTATTGATGCTTTGCCCGAAAACGTAAAGCTACATCATCTTAAACTTTGGGAAACGGTTACTTCATACACCGAGTGGTATGCCGATGATAATCTCTAACCCTAACTGTTTTTATAAATAATTCCTTCCAAGATAAAAATCAACCATTAATAAAATATAATCTCAATCTCCGGATTTGCTTTTTTAAAATTGTCTATCTTTTTCTGAGATATGCGTGTGTTGTAACACCTGATTAGTTTAAGATTGGCTAATTGACTAAGTTCTTTCAGATTCTTAATGCTGGTGTTATAGCAGTTGAAGTGTTCAAGATTATGAAGACTTTCCAGACCTTTCAGGTTTTTAATAAGTGTACCCGAAATATTTAATTTCTTAAGATATTCTAATCCTGCCAAAAATTCAAGACTTTCGATAGGGGTATTTTGTATATCAAGATTTTCGAGATTTCTAACTTCCGAAAGGGGTTCAAGTGTTTCAATGGGGTTATTGGGGCAGACTAAAATCTTGAGTGATTTCATACCCCGTAACGGGCTTAGGCTTGTAATACTGGTATTTGTAAACTTTAGTTCTTCAAGAAACAATAGCTTATTAATGTGTTCAAGGCTTTTTATTTCTATGGAACGTTCTTCCATTTCGGGGAAATCGCTAAGGTCGATCCGGTGGAGATTTGCAATTTCCTGAAGTTGTTCTTTCGAAAGCTTTTTGTTGGTTTTAAGGAATTTTTCGGCAAGCAGTTTCCAAACTTCGGGTAATTGCTCCCACCATATTTCAAGTTCATCGGTTTGATATACAACAAGGCACTCCGGGTGCGATTTAATAAATGTGATTACTTCAACATTGGCCACCGGGCTATTATCGAAGTATAAAAATTTTAATTCGGTTAAATCCATTAGTGGAACTATGGTGGTAACCCGGGTATGATCGAACCGGAGTTTTTCGAGTTTCGGAAGTTTTTCGAGTGGTTTAATGTCTGTTACTTTTGTGTTAGAAAAATCTAATTCTCGTAAATCTGCCAAAGCACTCAATGGTTCAAGGCTCGAAATACCAGAACCCTCACAGCTTATTTCGGATAATAATGAAAGGTTCTCCAAAGGTTCAAGCGATTGGATTCGTTTGTTTCCTGAAATATTAATATCGTTAATCCGGATAATCTTATGAAGTTCTTCTTTTTCGGGATTTTGCATCCAGTTCAATTTTTCAATAAACACCTCTTTCCACTCTGGTGATAGGCTTTTCCACCAATTAATAAGTTCAGCAGATTCATAAATAACCAGCACATCAGGATTGTTTTCCATAAAGCGGAGAGCTTCTTTGCGGGTAACCCCGGTTTGATCGCAGTAAATCTTATTTAATTCGGGCAAACCATTTAATGGGGATAGATCGGAAATTTGAGAGTGGTTTGCAAAAAGAAAATGCAGGCTCGACAAGTCTTTTAAAGGCTGTAAGTTTTCGACAGGGGTTTGTTCAAACTTAAGGAAATAAATGTTTTTCAATTTCCCAATCGGCGAAACATCCTTAATTTTTGTATTGGAAAAATCCAATCTTTCCAACGACACAAGTTCTGCTAATGGTTCCAGCGTTTGCACTTGAGATTCGGCAAACTCAAGTGTTTTTATCTTTTGCAAAACGGCTAATGGCTGAATGCTGTCGATAGATGTTTGATTAAAATAAAGTTTTTCGAGATTTGTGAAGTTTACCACAGGTTCAAGATCATTAACCAATGTATAACTTATTTCGATCTCTTCGAGGTTGGTCGAATATTTAAGTGGATCAAGTGTTTCAACTGCGGTATGCGAGCAATTAAGAAATTGGAGGTGAGTTAAATTTCTGAGTGGAGTAAGGTCGTTTATTAAAGTATGGCTACAGTCGATTCTTTTTAGTGCCGACAATTTTATAAGTGGATCGAGTGAGACGATTCGCGATTTTCCCGAAATGTTGATAGTATCTATTTCGGTGAGTTTTTTGATCTGCTTATCAAGAAAATTGGCATTAATATGAGATGTGTCGTTTAGCGAAATGTACAGGCTATCTTCTGATTCGAAGGTTAGAGTATCGCGGCTCATTCGCCATTTTACAAGAAAATTTAGCTTAGCAAGCGAATCATTAAACCAAATAACATCCTTCATTTTTACGGTATCCATTAAGTGGATGTTTTCTCCCAAAATATCTTTCCATACCTGTGGAAGTTCAGTCCACCATCTGCGTAATTCTTCTGTTTCGTTGAGCTTGGTAGTATAGATGCTGGCAATTTTCAAATCTTTTTCAAAGTCGTTAAGATTTATTTCAATATACCTGATTCGGTTGGTGTTTACTGTATCGCCGGCAATGGTTACACCTTGTAGGTTGCGATTAAAGGTTACTTTAAAAAATAGTTGATTTTTTTCGTTTACCTGATGTTCGATTTGTTCGATAGTAAACTGGAAGACCACCTGTTTAAAAAAAAAGTCGATGTCTTTTAAATAGGCCTGAACATCTTTATTAACAGGTGTTTCGCGATTTTCATCAAGATCATCCTCAATTTGTACTTTGTCGCTTTCAAAAAACTTGGTAAAACTTTGGTTTATGATAATGTCTTTTTCTTTTACCGGAACTTCGGGGCTGCCAATAGTATTAAAAGTATATTCGAGAAAGGAAACAAGTTTTTCTGCATCGCTGCTGTATTGTTCTATTTCTTCAGCATTAAGTGCATTTTGTGCAGTTGTTATTTCTATGCTAAATGATAGAATAAACCAGAAGAGGATAAAATATTTTACAATTGTATTGAACATTAAAAAGCTAATCTATATTATAAATAAAATTTCTCAGGCTGTCTTTTTGTCCATTTTCCAGTTTAATGAGATTTGAAATTAACCATCCTCGGTTTGTACCCGGACGATTAAATTCAGAAATTTCAAAATACCATCCGTCAATCTGAAAAAAGTGAAACTTTAGTCCTGTAATATATTTGAATTCCAGGTATCCGTTTTGGAGTTCATAAAGAAAAATGGAAAGTTTGCAGGGTTCAAAGTTTTGTTTAAAATAATCTCCAATATGATCCTGATTTGTAAAAACTTTATCAAGATTCATAAAATCCAGTTCATGACTTAAGGGATGTAGAAACCGAGATGCAGTTTGATCATCCGGGCTGTATAAATTTTCGTATGGAGCGTATCTCACCTCATCGATCACCCATTTGGAACCCAGATTTTCTTTTACCAATCTCATCAAAAGTGTTACATAAACTTCTTTGTTCCCTCGCTTAAATTTGGCAAATACTTCACCAAACCATTCACCACCATGAAAGTTTAATAGCGCAAAGTTTTCAGGGTTGGTAACTGAATTTACGAAAGCTGTTTTGAGTAAATCAGACATGCCATCATTTTGCTTATCGAAAAGCAAATTAATGTACTGTTTTCTGAGCTCAGGATTGTGATACATCGAATCGCGTGGCGAATATTTCACACCCCGCTTGCTCTCTTCGGCATTAAATCGTCTGAAAAACTGATTAACCTGTTTGGTTTCGGCAAAGAACGAACTTACATCATCGAGGTAGTTGTTTTTGTTATTAACCGAAAGTTCACCAATTTGTGAAAAACCTGGTAAAGCCAACACCAGGAAAAACAAGAATGCCACTTTTTTAGCATGCATAATCTGGGATTTAATTCTTAATAAACGGTACAGATTTTCGTTGGCTTTTCTGTTTTAGATAATGAAGTTTCTGATAAGTAAAATGGAAATGGGAAACAAAAAAAATCCGCCATAGATTTTAACAATCACCCGGCGGATAATATTTTTATAGTTTGATTACGGCATTGTTTCCACTACTCTAACATCTCCGAGAAGTACATCCCAGAAACCTATAATGCGACCGCCAATTTGGGTTTGCTTGCGTTCAACATAAACTGTTATGTCTTTTTTTGTGGTGTCAACGTATTTTAATTTATCGCCCGAACGGCCTTCGAACCGTTGATAAATGGTAATTATACCAACGTACCTTCCATCGGGCTGACGTTCGAGATCAGAAATGTATTCGATGTTGAACCATTCGATGTTTACATTGTCGTAATTAAGTGCCATTAACCTTTCGAGGTAGGTTCTGATATCGTAGTACTTTACTTCATTCTGGTTAAGTGCCGAAACACCCATTTGAGCATCTTCGGTAAACAATTCGAGTGTACGGTCTATTACTCTGTTAGCTTCTGACCAGGGCGTTTTCTTGTTGCCAATAATGCTTATGTATTTACTCAGGTCTCTTACTTTTTCGAGTGCCAGACTGTCGATTGCCATTTTGCGCTCAGGGCTAATGTTGTCTTGTGCTACAACATTCTGGCTAATAAATACTGCCAGTAAAATCCAAATTATATTTTTTAATACCTTCATAATTTTTACATTTTAATCAATTCCAATTCAGTTATTTTTCCATTAGCATCAAATTGTACATTGTGAATTTTATTCACATTTCTACCCTGATCATTAATGTATTCAAGATATTTTTTGATGGTGGTAGGCCGGTCGTAATCTTTGATGTCGCCATCCATAAATACAATTATTAGAACCGGAACATCGGGCGACGCAAAATAACGGAGTGTTTCGCTGATACGTGTATTCGACATTTCCATCGATCGGTTATCTGCCACAGCATCAAAAAGGTTTTCGAGCTTCACAAATTTTTGCTCTTCCAGCCTTTGTGCTTCCTGTTCTTTACGAATCTTCTCTTTCTCGAGCCTCTTAATCTCATCTTTTTCATTTTTAATTATTTGCTCTACTTTTTCCAGCAGCGCATCCACCTCAGGGTCTTCCAGGTTCATACCCTTAATTTCCGATACTTTATCCTCCTTATCTCCAAGGCTAACAGTATTTGGATCGCTGATAATGGTTAGCAGGTCTTGTTTGGCCTGTTCAATTTTAGCCGCTCTTTCGGCAATAGCCTGTTCAGCGGCTATTTTTTTTTGACTTTTACAACCGGCAAATCCACCTGCAACAACGGCTGCAAGCACAAAAATGAAAAGCCTGGTAGTTAGAAATGAATAGATGCTTTTTCTCATATCACTTTGTTTAACAGTTTGATTTATAGACTTTATATGTGTACAAAAATAAATTATTACAAGCATTTGTTTCAATGGGCAAAAGTTTTTTATTAAACTTTTATGAACAGCAACATAAAAAACCCCCGAAACTAACG
Organism: Bacteroidales bacterium; assembly: GCA_029939965.1. GTDB lineage: Bacteria > Bacteroidota > Bacteroidia > Bacteroidales > 4484-276 > SABY01. The sequence goes on from JAOZRY010000081.1 coordinate 7,373, forward strand.
AGGGCTGTGATGTTTTATTTCTGTTTATATCATTAACATTTTAAATCCCCAGTTCCTTCTTTATTTTTTTTGGTATTGCGTTTTTATTAACCATAATGTCGATGGTTTTGTAACGAACAAAGGCTTCGGAAGCATAAAAATATCCATCATAAATATGGCCTTCGGTACCCCACGAATTTTTAATAATGTAATACTTCGTGCCATTTTGATCTTTTGCCAATCCAACTATTTCCATACCATGGTCATCGGTAGTGGTATAGTTGTCGAACCCTTCCTGTCTCAGCTCCTGTGTTATTACTTTTTCTTTTACAGGAGAGTCGAAACTAAAAATCATTTTACTTTTTTCTTTGCTGGTAAGCGTTTCCCATTTTTCTTTTTCTGTTCCTGACAAATCAGTTTTATCTTCATCCGGAACTATTGCCACTCCATTTTTCCATGAAAACCCTTTTTCGCTCACATCAGCACCCCATGCAATAGTGTGCCCCGCATCCAGTGAGTTGTCGATTATCTCCATCATTTCATCAAGTGGCACATTATACATTCCATGTAGCATCCAATTGTCGGGAACTTCCAGAATAAACTTTTCATAAAATGGATGATGCAAAAATGAACCAACCTCAATATAGTCATCCATATTAAGTGCAAGTTTTTCAGCAAACGATTGTGGGGTATATTCTACGTCCTGATAGATAAAAGTTTCGGGGTATTCGCCAATGTAGGCATCAAGCAAACCTTCAAAACCTTTTTGCCAAACAGGAGTAAGTTTCTTGTTTTTGTTTTCAACAACACCCTCCATATAATTCCCAAAAACCTTGTCCATTTCGCCATGTACAAAATGATCTTCGCCAATTACCAAACCTGTATAGGCATCTTCGGGAACTATGCCGTTTGTTTTAATTACTTCGGTAACATCGTGAAATGCTCCACCGCCACCAAAATTTATTTTACCGTGCCAACGTACATAATCGCTGGCCTTTTTATCATAAGCATTTCTTATGATAAATGCTTCGGACAAATTAATTTCTCCTTTGCCCTTTTTTAGCAATTCGGACTCAAGAAATGAAATTCCGCCATAGCTCCAGCAGGTACCTGAGCGGTATTGATTTTTTACGGGGGTATTATCCAATCGGATAATTTCCTTAAATTCATACCCTTGTTTTGGCTCTTCGCTTTTTTTCTCGTCCTGTGCAAAGCCCGACAGAACCATGGCCATCAATGCCATGATAAGTGTGGTAAGTTTAGTGTATTTTCTCATGTTTTTATTTATTAGTAATCTTTAATTTGGATTTCGCAACGCATTAATAATCAATCATAAAATTGTAGAAAAGAATTCAATCTTTGAAAAACGCCACGAAAGTATCAAAAATACTTATACAACGGAAAATAACCAAGAGGAAATAACAATAGCGTGGATTGAAATAACACCAATTAGTGTCTGTCTCTAATGTCCACTAATTTAGTTATGCTTGTGCTGAAAACAAACATTTACAAAAGTAAACTTATTGTTTTCTGTGTAGCTTTGCCCCGATTTTGAAAACGAATTACAAAGCACATATTGCCCTTGTGGGTACAAGCCTGATTTTTGGTGCAAACTATTGGATTGCCAAAGGTTTAATGCCCGGTTTTATCGATCCTTTCCAGCTTGTGTTGATACGGATTACCGGAGCATGCCTTATTTTTTGGTTGGTGGGATTGACCATTAAAAAGGAAAAAATAGAAAAAGGAGATATGATCAGAATTGTTGTTGCAGCGATTTTTGGTACAACAGTAAATCAGCTTTTCTTTTTTGTTGGCCTTAGTCTCACAACCCCTGTGGATGTTTCCATTATCCATGTTTCCAACCCTGTTTTTGTGCTAATTTTTGCATCAGTCCTGATCAATGAAAAAATCACTTTTCGGAAAACAGGTGGAATTATCCTCGGAGCTTCTGGTGCATTATTCCTGGTGATATGGGGAAATGAGATTAATTTTGGCTCCGACACTTTTAAAGGGAATCTTTTTGCCGTTTTCAATATGCTGGCTTATGCGCTTTACATGGTAATAATAAAACCGGTAATGAAGAAATACCATCCCATAACGGTGATGAAATGGGTTTTTCTTACAGGATTTGTTACCACATTTCCAATTTCAATTTCTCATATTCCATCAATTTCCTTTGCAGAATTTAATTCCACAACATGGTTTTCGATAGCTTATGTTATTATTGCCACAACCTTTATGGCCTACCTGCTAACCATTTACGCCCTTAAGCATGTTGAGGCAAGCACGGCAAGCTACTATGTTTATCTTCAACCTCTCATTGTATTTGTAATTGCCCTTTGGCTGGGGCAACAAAATTTT
>JAOZRY010000628.1 GCA_029939965.1 Bacteroidales bacterium
TTTCAGTGGCGTGTGGGAAAGTGGATTCATTCCATTTGATTATTTTTTGTTCGAGATTAAACATTTGCAGCCTTTTCAAAATCAAACAAAGATGGAATCTTTATTTCCCGATCAGCCATATCAAGATATTTACAACCGTCTTTGAAATATTGCGGATTTAATTCACAACCACAACCTCTCCGACCCAATTTTAAAGCTCGATAAGGTATGGTCATTATTCCACCAAAGGGATCATATACAAGATCATCTTTATTAGAGTAACGGTTTATTATTCGATCTACCCAATCTATATTTGCTGGGCAAATGTGCATATTTTGGCAGCGTCTACGCTGTTCGGAGTTAAGTGTTTTCATCCTGCTGATATCTGTCCAGACGTTTTCATTATGGCTGGCAGGGTCAAGCAGCATAAAAGTAGAAGGCAATACACCTTTCAAATCAAGTTCTTTTCCAATTTTAACATGTGACTCATAGTTGTAGATGTTTTCAAGCATGTGTTCCGTAAAAAGTTTACCAATTTTATCAATCGGGTATTTTCTCATTTCGTCAACATCGAGCAACCGATCACCAGAGCTACGCCAAAAAGCATGAGCATCTGTTTGCCATTGTGCCCGTGTGTATTCTTCTTTTGATTTCACAACCTTTTCATCTGCATACGCTTTACTTGTATCGCTTGGTAGTTTTCTAAAAAGTAAAATATATTCAGGCGAACCAACACCCATCTTAGATCCGTCTTTACATTGCTCAGTCCATCCAAGCCTGTAAGTTTGGTTATTTTCCCGGACAACATCGGTAACTACAGTAATCATGCCAAAATAAATAAATCCATGATCCCTGTAGTGCTGGATGCAAGTAACATGGAAAGGATCAACTGAAGGCATGCCGTATCCGGTTACATTTCCGAATAAAATACGATCCTTTACGTGGATAGCGGCAACTCTTCCGGGCTTCAATATCCGTAAAAGTTCAGGCGTTAAATAGTCCATTTGCCCGAAGAAATTATCATTATCGGAATTATGCCCAAAATCATTATAACTAGGGCTGTATTCGTAATGATTTGAAAATGGGATAGATGTGTGAATAAGATCAACAGAGTTAGCTTCCATTGTCTTTGTCTCTTCAACGCAATCATTATTAACAGCGGTAAACTTATCACCAGTAACTTCTATTCTTTTGCAACCAAATGATCTGGAAAGCTCTTTTTCCATATCCAAAGCAGAGAGTCCGTGTTTTCTTATTAATTTACTCATATTTTCCACCATTTTATTATGATTTGCCCATTTTGTCTTTAGGGTTGATAGTATGTGTCTCTCTGTATCTGTATAAATTAAATGGATGTGACATTCTTTTTCCTGCAAAAAACGCATAATTCTATGAACACTTTGTATCCAATCGTTAAATTTAAAACCAATACCAACATAAATGGCGTTATTGCAATGTCTTTGGAAGTTACAGCCAGACCCTGAAAGTATCGGTTTTGTTGAAAGGTATTGATATTTACCATCTGAAAAATCAAGAATACGCTCTTCTCTTTTTTCCAAATCAAGTGACCCGTAAACATCTTTGCAATTTACAGCTTTGTTAATTGCGTGACGTTCTTTTTCCTGGTCATGCCATAAAATAAAGTTGTCATTTGGTTGTTTTTCTAAAATCTCAACCATCTTACTAACACGCTCATCTAGTGATCTTGTTTTTTCCCTGCTGGCATCGGACAAAGAAAGTGCAGCGTTTTGAAACATCTTCATCTGGCCTTTGCGATCTGCTGAAAAAAACAAATCTGTTTTAACTTGATGATAATGGACATGTAATTTTGGGAGATCGTATCCTTCGTCTGAATATCCAAGATCGGAAGGTTTTTGAAGAAAAATAGCCCAGGTATGCAGCCACAACCAAAACTCTTTTTCTTTATGGGGGTAAAGTGTAAGATTATTTGCTTGAGTTGAGTCACGTTGGAAAAAACGTGTGAGAGCTTGTCCTGTGTCCATAATGCCGAGATATCCAGCGTAGTGGATCAGCTCTTTATATTTGTTTGGGCTTGGAGTTGCCGTGGCCACAAACTTATATTCTACCTGCTCGAATATCTGCAAGAAGCTTTGATATGTTTTTGAACCATAGGAACGTAAAACACTTGCTTCATCAAGGGTTACGGCTTTGAAGAGATTTACATCTAACTTGCCATCTCGGACAGATTCGTAGTTTGTTATGTAAAAACCATCTTCTTTAACTTCATTTGATTTTCGTACGAAAGTAAGATGTATATTACAAAGATTTTCGGCATCTCGTTTAAACTCTTGCCTTACTCCAAGAGGCGCAATGATAAGACATTTACCACCTTTGTGCTTGTTAATGAGTCTTAAAATCTCAAGCTGAATTAGAGATTTACCCAGTCCAAATGATGCAAAAATAGCACGTTTTCCACCAGCAATAGCCCATTTTATAATATCGCGCTGATGTGGTTTTGCTAATTCAACAACTTCAGAATCTTGGATATCAAAACCAGTTTTATTATTAAAAACCATTTTTGATTTTAGAAAATCGGTATACTTCATTTTGTGGAACCTCACATTCAAAAGG
>JAOZRY010000629.1 GCA_029939965.1 Bacteroidales bacterium
CGTTGTTCGCCTTCAAGGGAGCGGTGTCCGGTAAGGTCTTGCGAAACTTCGAGTGTTCCCATGTACTCTCCTTTATTGTTGCGCAAAGCAAAATATTCAATCAATATCATTTTTCCTCCCATGTTAATCCAGAAGGGTGCTTTGTCTTGTTTTCCGCTTTTAAAATCGTCGATAATTTTATCAACAATATGAGCACTTGCCGGTGGGTGGCAGTGCCGTACATCGCGGTTGAGGATAGCCCGGTTGCGTTGGAAAACCCTTTCGCTGCCTTGTGAAAAATATTTCACTTTGTCGTTTTTATCAACAAAAGTCATATCTATTGGCAAGGTGTTTAAAATAGCCAGTAGCTCTTCGGCAGTAAATCCACCTGAAGGCAATTGAATGTTCCCTCCTTCTTTTTGTACTTCATTAATGGATTTTATTTCCACTCCTTCGGGTATCCATTCTGTGGGAGGGTCGTAAAGGCAATAGCCAATTTCGATAGATTGCTTTTGGATTTCGAACCAGTCGGTATCCGAAAGAGCGTCCATCATCATAGGGAATAAAATTTCTTCCTCTTTAATTATCATTTCGGCCACACCCTTAACGGCAGGTTTTAATATAATTTCGGTCGAAACAATGAGATCATCCTTTGAAATCCCATCGGTGTTTAATATTTCAAGGCTTCCTTTGAGTAGTTCCCTAATCTCATCATGCTTGCCCCACATAACTTTTGGAGGGCCGGTTATACCGGTTTTTTCTAAGTAAGGAAAAAACAGATATTCTTTGCGCTGGTAATGTTTATCAACATCGATGAGCTGATTAAAAACCGATGTGAGTTCTATAATGGTGTTGTTAATATTGGCCTCATCCATTAGATTGAGCACTGCCAAAACCATAGTGTTTTCATCAGTAATTTTTTTCAATGCTTTGTTTTCCTGTATCATCACATCCACAGGGTGGCCTGCCGGAATTTGCCTTGACGCAGATAAATCAACGCTCCCATGCAACACCGATGAGTGCACATCGCAAAGTTTTAATATCTCCTCTTCGGGCAATCCCTCCTCAATCAGTTCCTGTTCAACTTCCACCACTTCACCATAAGGAATCTTCAAACTATCCATCAGTTCGGCTTTTACTTCCTCTTCGGGTGCTCCATCATGGAGTTTCATTATAAGCTCTTTTAATCTTGCTTTCCGGTATTTTGAATTGTCAATTTGTTCGCTCATCTCTATTATAAAATTTTAAAATGCAAAAATATAATTTTAATCAAAAATTTGTTCCCTGCCCCAATTCCATTATTTATGGGATTCCTGCGTTAATTTTGTGCTGGCTCTGATTACCCACTTCCTGTGAAGTTACAGAGGGGATGCCGACAAATATTATTTCCAGTCCAATAAACGTTTTTCGCCCTTAATTTCCTGCAATCCCGAAATTTCTTGCGAAACCTCTATAACACCCTTGTAGTTTCCTTGTTCATCGCGGACAGCAAAATATTGAATTAAAATGTATTCGGCTTTTATTTTAATCCAGAAACTGGCTTCGCTTTTGTCTCCTTTTTTAAATGCATCGATGATTTGCTCAACCACATGCACGCTTTCGGGCGGGTGGCAGTTTTTTACATCGCGGCCAATAATGGCTTTGGTGCGTGTAAAAATACGTTTGGACGGGGTTGAAAAATACCTTACTTTATTGTTTTTATCTACATAAGTTATATCAACCGGCAAATGATTAAACAACAGCCTGATTTGCTCTGCCGACAAAACTCCGGTGTGCAGGTCGATTGTTTCATCCTTTATTGCGATTCCAGGATTTTTGTTGCCCGAAACTGCAACAGCATCCACATAAGGAAATCCTATTTCGGTACTTTCGGAAAGCATAATATTTAAATCTTCTTCTGCGACAGTTTCCATTATCATGGGAAATAATATCCGTTCTTCCCTAAATTTAATTGCCAACATATTAAAGAAAATGTCCCCCGATAAGCGGTTAAATTTTTTCAAATCAAAATCATCAACAGACAATTGTTGGATTATGGCTTTCAGATTATTGCGGATATCATCGTGGAAAGACCACATAACATTTAGGCAGCGGTAATTTTTCCATTCGCGCTCAAGCAACGGAAACAATACATTTTCCTTTATTGTGTAATGGCTGTTGAATTTTTCAACTTCTACAAACTTTGTTTTCAATTCTTTGCGCAAAGCAATATTTTGTGGATTCTTATTCACCTCTTTTATCAGCGGCCTGATGGCTTTTAGGCTTCCATCCATCACCTCATTATTTTGGATCAAAACACCGAGGTAGCTATCCTTTTGGGGAGGATTGTAAGGATATTCCTGAATAGTTTTGTACAATAAGTTGAGGGTTTTGTTTATCCCTGTTTTCAATTCTTCCATCGGAATTTGGAGCAACACCAATTGATCTACCACATCTATTACATCCGATGGGATAATGGTTTCAATTAGATTTTGATTTTTTTGTACCAACTCCAGCGGTTTGTCCCCGCTAATAATTCCTTTGAATAATTTGAGTAGTTGGCCGACTCGTTGTTTTGTATTTTTAGTAAATTCTGGCATGTTTTTTTT
>JAOZRY010000082.1 GCA_029939965.1 Bacteroidales bacterium
GCGACAATGCGATAAGGAGACAATGCGACAATGCGATAATGAAACAATGCGATAAGGAAACAATGAGAAAACTATTTAATCATTTAAGCATTGAATCATTGAATCATTGAATCATTTAAGCATTGAATCATTTAAGCATTGAATCATTTAAGCATTGAATCATTAAATCATTGTACCATTAAAAAATTGTTAATATATCTTCTATTCGCAATATTTAAAGTATTGATCGTGTTTTTTAGTTTGATTTTTATATAATTAAAGAAAGGAATAGTTATGAAGAAAGTTCGATTAGGCCTTATGGGATTTGGCGAAACCAACCGCCATTTATACCGCTTGTGCCTCGAGGACGACCAAATTGAAGTTGTTGTGATTAGCGACATTGGTCGTCCGGAGATTCTTGTTTATCTTTTGGATGCAGAATCGAAAAGAAACGAAGGTGAAATTGATGCGAAACTCGAAGGAAACTATCTGGTATCGAAAAATGGAAAAGCGCGTTTTGTAAAAGGAACTACCCCAACGGACGTGCCGTGGGATGCTTTTAATGTTGATATAGTAGTTGACGGAACCGGTAAATATGATACCAGAAAGGAGATGGAAGGACATCTCGAAGGTGGTGCAAAACGTGTTATACTTGCTTCACTTCCCAGCGATGATATCGATCGTATTATTATTAAAGGTGTTAATGATAATACCATGAAAAAATCTGACAGACTAATTTCTGCCGGTTCTTCTACAACAAATGCTACAGCCATCATGCTCAAAATTATCGATGAAGCTTTTGGTATTGATTATGCTATGTTTACAACTGTTCATTCCTATACTGCCGATCAGCCATTGCGCGACACAGCAGCCAGCGATTTTAGGAGAAGCCGTTCGGCAGCAGAAAATATTATTCCCAACGAAACACCTACTCCACGCTGGATAGAGAAAATATTGCCGGAATTTAAAAATAAAATAGAAGGTACAGCTCTTAATGTACCCATCCCGGCAGGTTCGCTACTCGACCTAACATTGGTGCTTTCTGATGCGGATGTTAGTGTTAAAGATATTGATGCTGCAATAGAAGCTGCGGCCGGAAAAATTCCCGGTATTCTGGAGGTTACTGATGATCCAATTGTGTCGGTAGATGTTGTTGGAAATCGGCATTCGGTAATCTACGACAAGCAGGCAACTATGCGTTCTAAAGGTAAGATGGTAAAAATACTAACATGGTATCACAATACACTTACTATGGCTTCGAGGATTAAAGACCTCATTATTGAATATCAAAAACTTAATGAAAAAGGAGGTTTGAAATGAGAGTAGCAATTAACGGATTCGGGCGTATCGGAAGGTCGGTATTCAGAATATTGAATGCACGCAAAGACATTGAAGTTGTTGCAATTAATGACCTTTTTGATGATAAAGTACTGGCATATCTGCTCAAGTACGATACTGTAATGAGTGGGTTTGGACAAAAAGTTCACATCGAAGGCGAATACCTTGTAACACCAAACGAAAGGGTGAAAATGCTCACCATTAAAGATCCTGCCGACTATCCATGGAAAGAGTTGAATGTTGATGTAATTGTAGAATCAACAGGTGTTTTTCGTGAACGCAAAACGTTGATGCCGCACATAAAAGCCGGTGCAAAACGCGTTATTCTAACTGTTCCGTCAAAAGATGAAATTGATGCCACTATTGTAGTTGGTGTAAATGATGAGGAATTAAAACCAGAACATCAAATTGTTTCTAATGCAAGTTGTACAACCAACTGCCTTGCCCCAATGGCTAAAGTGCTGGATGATGCATTTGGTATTGTTGAAGGATTGATGACTACCACACACGCTTATACCAACGATCAGCGTTTGGCTGATGTACCTCACAAAGACTGGCGTCGTGGCCGTGCTGCTGCCGAAAATATTATCCCTACAACAACTGGTGCTGCACGTGCTGTTGGTAAAGTAATTCCAAAATTGGCCGGTAAACTCGATGGTATGGCCTCTCGTGTACCTGTACCCGATGGTTCTATTGTCGATCTTTTTGTAGAGGTTGCCCAAGATGTTACGGTTGCTGATATAAATGCTGCAGTGCGTCTGGCAGCTTCAACTCCAAAGATGAAAAACATTCTTCATTATGGTGTCGAAAAAATTGTTTCTACCGATATTGTTGGCAATTCATTTTCGTCGATTTACGATGCTGAATATACCAAGGTAGTTGGTAAGAGATATGTAAAAACGCTTAACTGGTACGACAACGAATGGGGTTATTCCAATCGTGTGGTCGATCTTATTACAATGTTCATGGAATTTGAGAAATAAATTTCTAATCCATAATAAAAAAGAGGGCATATATTTTAGCCCTCTTTTTTTTTGGTTTTCTATTTCCCAATCACTAAATGAATAAATAATAATTCCGATGTGGCTTTTTGATTTATTATTGATGTATTTGGAGTTTAAAGTTATACCATGAACAATTAGATTTTCTGTAAATTAGCTTTCTCAGCAAAATCATTTATCATTGCCAAAAATCTTTCGTTGAATTCTTTAGCAAGCACTATTTTTATTCTACTTCAACTGAATAATATTCTATGTTCCATTATCTAATGTAAATTATACCACCCTGAAAGTTGAATGTAACATCGCTCACCCATCTCAGAGTCTTCAGGTTTCCACCATCTTGCTAATGAAATTCTCACAATAGTTCCTGCAGGAATTATTCCAACTGGATTCTCAAAACCAACGTATGGAAATCTTTTCTCTCTTGAAAACCTATTTATAGATGGATAATGATAATGTTTATCCTTTAGTATTAAATCTTTGTCCGAAATCCAAAAACCAGCACTATTATCTGGTAAATTTTCTCTATTCCCAATATAGCCACTTCCAGAGCCAGTCCAACCGAGTAACCCGTGAAATATATTATTTGGAGAACCACGATAAATGGTGATACCACAATTGCTTATGAAAGCTGTAAAATTTTCAACTCTACGAATATAGGCTCGTGATTGGATAACTATATCTTCAATATGAGGTGGTTCAACATCTTCTCTTTCAATAAAATTAATATTCCAAATATCTCCGATATTAAAGTTTGTATCAGCATATTGATCCCAGTTTCCAGGATTTAATAATCTTACAAATCTATTGTTGTTTATTATTAAGCCACCTACGCAAGCTGCTTTCCCTTTGTGTGTTTTTGATGTTATTAATATTTCCATTATAAATGCTTAATTGAGTATCCTAATGAATGTAATTTATCGGATACAAGAGACCGATGACAGGCTTCGGGCATTTCTTCAACACAGAATAAGACAATTTTATTTGCACCTGTTTCATCAAGTTTATTTATGAAAGCATCGAAATCAAATGTTTTTAACACTCTGTTTTTGTATTCAATTTTAAATACCTGACCAAGTACTTGACGCTCTCTCTTTAGTTCTCCTTTTTGAACATCTACTTCTTTTTGAAGTTCTCTGATTTCTTTTGTTGGTGCAAGGTCAAGTATGTGTCCGTATTTAATATCAAGTTCATTCAGTTTTCGTTGTAATCTATTACTATTAACAAAAGCATATTTTGAACCACGTACACCACGGCGTTGTCTAATATCACAGAATGTATCTATGTTATTTTCAATTAATTTTTGAAAATATTCTTGTTCGTTTGAACCATAAACTCCAATTGTGTGAAATTTCATATTACGTCCTGTTTATATTGTTTTCTTGAACCAAAAGATATTTCTTCTCCAAATAGATTAATTGTTCCATTTGGGGCAACAATTAGCATTACTTCATTTTGTTCCTTAATTATTAATTGTTTAATGGCAGTTTTTGTTCTTGTTATATGATTTAGGATAATATCGAAAGCTTTAAGTTCTTCCCCAATTAATTTAGTTCTATGACACTCTTCTGGTTTGCTTTCGCTGCACATAATTGCAACTTTAATATGCTTCTCGTTGGCAGTTATTAATCTGTTTAACGCAGTTTTGAAGAAATCCTTCTTTTTTAATTTGTCGTAATCTACGTGCCCATTAGTATAACAAGTAGGGTCTTCTGGTAATCCGCCCAAAACATTCCCCATAAAAGCGTAAGTTATTCCTTTTTCCATTAGAGAAAACTTTAAAGAATTCTGATTGAAATGTGGATTGTATTTGGAATAGGGTTTTGAACGAATATCAATTAAATAATTAATACCAAAATGTTTTAATTCTTCAACTAACGTTTCTATACTTTTGTTTCCGTGTCCTATCGAATAAATTGTTGACTTTCCCATTTTACAATGATACGTATTTTTATTGTCAATGTTTTTTTGTTTTAAAGGAGCCATATCTCTTTTGTATCAAGACTACTGCATTAGCCGAAACCCCTTCTTCACGACCTTCAAAACCAAGCTTTTCGGTGGTGGTTGCTTTAACCGAAATCTGATCAACATCAATCTTCATTATTCCGGATAAAACCTTTTTCATTTCAGGAATATAAGTAGCGATTTTTGGTTTCTGTAGCGAAACTGTCGAGTCGATATTTCCAATTAAATAGCCTTTTTCAGTAACCAATTGAACTACCCTGGAAAGAAGGATTTTACTGTCGATATTTTTATAAGCACTATCTTTATCAGGAAAATGAAACCCGATATCATTCAAATTTGCCGCTCCCAATAGTGCATCGCAAATGGCATGAATCAATACATCGGCATCAGAATGGCCAACCGCACCCTTAGTGTGTTTAATTTTTATACCCCCAAGGGTAAAGGGGATTCCATCAGATAGTTGATGTACATCGTATCCAAATCCTACTCTGATATCCATTATTATGATTTTATTGATTCTTTAAAATTCAGAACCTCTTGCTTAAAGAAAATTATATTGTCGCAATGGCAGCATCTTTTATTATATATTGCGTAGCCCCGTGCTTTAGCGCGGGGTTAAATAATATTTGCCCCCACTTCCTCCTCTCTTCCGCCAATCGCATAGCGATTGGCGGAAGAGAGGAGGAAGTACTTTGTTTTTTTTAATCCCCGCTCTAAAGAACGGGGCAATTGAACCTTGTTTCATGTTTACGAATTATGAAATACGACAATTATATTTTATGAATGAAAAGGCATAACAGGTTGACCTATAGAGCTAAAGTAAGGATTTATGAAATTAATAGAAAAAAACAAAAAAGCCGGGAAAAATAAATTATCCCGGCCGTTAGTATTTTCACAGATTTCATCGCTATTCAAATTCAGAAAAATCAAAAGTTAGCGTGAATCGTAGTGTGTTTTCAAGTGGATTTTGCTGTTCCATTGGGATCAGGTATGAGAAATCCAAACCAAATACATTGTATTTTAATCCGGCACCTAAAGTAAAATATTTCCTATTTCCTTTTAATTTATCTTCATAGAAAAAACCACCCCTTACTGCAAATACTTTATTGTACCAGTATTCAACACCTGTTGCGAAGTAAAATTCTCTCATCTCTTCTTCAAATCCTCCCGGGGCATCATGCCACGACTGAATCATACCCTGAACCACAGAAACATTAGGATCCATCCCGGCTTCAATCACTCGTTGACCATCTTCGATAATAGGATTGCCAAGGGTATCCTGAGCATAAATTGGAGGTGTGGGTACCAAAAGTTTATTTACATCAATTGTAAACGACAACCTGTTGTAATCATCAAGATCGAGTGTTAATCTGGGTGCAATTCGTAGGTTGGTTGGAATAAAATCTTTATCGGTTGTTGCATCAGAATATGATATTTTGGAACCGATATTCGAAATATTGATACCAAGTGCAAATTCAGCATATTCAAAATTCCTCCAATTTAGTTCGCTCTGATGATATACAGCAATATCGGCAGCAACCGATTGTCCGGGTTTTGTATCTTGCCCCTGCACAGTAACACCCTGGGTAAGGTTAGAATTGATGTATCTTGCGGCTACAGCTCCCGACCAGGTTTCCGAAAATTTACGTGAGTATGTAGCATCAATAGAAAATTCGTTGGGACGGTAATTACCAATTGTGGAACCCTGAATATCGGTAAAAGTAATGTCGCCAAGTGTGAAATACAATAATGATCCGGCAATAGTTTGCTTATCGTCAAGTCGGTAATATCCGGCAACATAAGCCAGATTAATGTCGCTAACGATAGCTCTTAGCCATGGGCTGTAAGACGCTGAAAAGCCTGCTTTTGATTCGATAAAAGCATATTTGGCAGGATTCCAGTGCATCGAGCTGGCATCTGGTGTGGTAGCCCCACCGGCATCGCCCAATGCTCCTGAGCGTGCATCAGGTGCAATTAGTAAAAATGGTACTGCGGTGGTAATGGTGTTGGTTTGACCCAGATAATTTGGTTTGTCCTGAGAATGAGCCAGGTTTACTAAGAAAAGACATGCAATTAGTACTGCAAGGGACTTTTTAATCATAAATAATCGTATTTATTTTGTTTAAAAAATTAGGAGTGTAAACGGACTTTCAAATTGAATATTGCTTATTCTTTTTGCTCATCAAATTAATCTAACCGGTTATTATCATTTTTTGTATTCTTTGGGTGGTATGGCCTTTTTCGTTGGTAACTTTAATCGAATAAAGATAAATGCCGGGTAGTAACTTCGCGCCACCATCGTTCTCACCATTCCAGAAAACAGGCTCTATACCATAACCATTATTATATACTTTTTGAGGGCCAATTGTTGTAACATGTCTTCCATAAAAATCAAAAACTTTTATTTCCATAATCATGTCGCCATCAAATTGGTTGTGGTTAAATGTGAACCATGTATGGTCTTTGAATGGATTGGGGTAATTATAAACCTGAAATAAATCGACATTGATACTGTCGGAAACAACAAATGCCAGTGTGGATATTGATGAGTTGTTAAACATATCCCAGGCTTTAAGTTCCATAACATAATTCCCATTTACAAATTTTTCCATCGGAAGGGTAATTGTTCCTGAAGTGTGGTCATCAAGTGTGGGTTGGAAATAATCATTAAGGTTTATGGTGTTGGATGAATTTCCGTTTATTGATAAATTAATATCATGCCCAATCCCAATTCCCGTAAAGTTTATGCCTGACGGATCAGATAGTTTTACAATAAGAACAGGTTTCGGATTAACCTGAGTACCATTAACAAAACTGGTATCGTTGAGGTAGAGTTGAATTTCGGGCCCTGAGTTGTCATCGGAAACATCTGTATTAAACCCACCAACAACAAAATCAGAAAAATAACCACTGGCATCATTCAAACTGTCGGCGGCATAGTAGCTTAATTTACCATTACCATACTGATAGGCCACATCTTTGGGCAGAATAAAGGAGAATGTGAATCTACCCTCGTTTACACTGGCTTTACCTTTGCAGAGTATTCTGTTTTGAACATCAAATTCGTAAGGATAACTGGTAGGGTCGTTGCCAAGAGTGGTGATTAACTGCGGCTTATCAAATAATACAGGAAAAATGGTTCCGTTAAAATCATTATTTACAATCCCACTGGAACTGTAATTTTCAATATGTCCGCAAACAGTAATAGTACTATTAGCATTAAGTGTATCATTAAAAACCTCTACGGCGATACCATTTATCGAATCTGTTATAATATTAAATTTTGGGAATGCCAGAGGAAGTGCAGGATTGCCCAACAAAACAAAATTTCGGAGGTTAGTATTTGATGGGTTTTTCGCAAACATAATTAAATCGCCAAGACGAGGACGTGAATCGGGATGTGCCCTGAAAAGTGTATCGTAAATCCGTTTGTTGAGAAGTAAGTTTGACGATGAAAAAGCTAATCGGGTGGTTGTTAAAAGTGCTATCCCACCACCGTCTTTCTTAAGAAATACAAGTTCGCCAGCCGATGTGAGAATGGGATTATCAAATCTGCTAAATTCGCATGTGGCTGTAATAAAAAGAGGTAGTGCATCCGTATTTGTCCAGGAAATGATATCATTAATCTGAAGTACCTTTTCATGAGCAAACCCCAATTCTCCACCGTGTCCGGTATAATTTACAATCAAAGTTCCTTCGTTGACCTGTTTGTTTATGTAGTAAGTAGCTTCGGGGTAGGCATCGCCACTGGTAGTGGTTTCTTGTTTGTACGAATCAAGATATATTTTATTGATGTTTATTGATTTGTTTTTTCTTCTAATTCCATTTACAAGTACTGTGTCGGCCTGATAAATATGCGTGTTACTATCTTCATCGTCCGCAATAAAACACATCGAATTTCTCCAACCGCCCTGAACCTGCCGGCTCATCCTCATGTATTTGTCCACTTTATCAACCATCAACTCAGCTTCTTCGGATGTGTTAACCGGAAAACGACCAATGCCAATGTCAACATTTCCTGTTGCATCTCTGCCTTCTCCTATATCCATAAGTCCAAAATAATCGTCGGTAGTATATGATGCAACGTACCACAATGATTGCTTAGACTGAAAAGTAGGAATATATGATTCATTACCCTCTATTCTGTTTTTTGGGTCATAAGAACCATCTCCAAAAAGCAACAAATATTTTAGTGCAGGAGGGTTGCCTGATCTTAGATAAACCATACGTACAAAATCGCGGAGGGCTGTCGGGTCGGGCGAACCGGAACTAAACTCATTATATATTTCATCAATCGTAGCAACAATCACTTCCATATTATCAAGTTCTTCGTGCAGTTCCTTAAGTCGTGTTGCCTGCAATAAGAAATCAGGATGTGTAATAATGATAAACTCGGCTGAGCTGTACTGATGCAGATTTTGATTTAATACCTGCCCTACGAGTGTTGGCTCCAGAAAATCTGTACCATCAAATGCTGCAAATTCGAGAAGGGAGTCAGTAGCCAGAGTAAATTTACAATGATTTGGTTCAAAAGTTAAATCAATTTCTTTTGGAATAATTGGATTGGTAATATCCCAAACCCGAAAGTTTTGATTGGTGGTTTTTACCTGAAACTCACTAACCTGATTCGGGAGAGCCGAATTTGTGTTTCTGAATTGAAATTGCGTATTATTATATTTTAGATAATTTGTAGTATTAATTTCCAGAAAATTGAGCCAGCCTTTAGAGTTTTCGTCGGGTTTGTTGTATTCGATCGATACGTATAAATCAGGAACATTGTTTGGTTTAAACCATTTTAGTTTATTAGACGTATTACCAAATTTTGTAATTGAGTTTTGGGGAATTGCACTCACGTTATCCGTAAAAACCGAATCGTTGTTAACGTGCAGGGTAAAGTAGCTTACCTGATTGGCTCGTGCAGCAAAATCAGCAAATATAAAAATCTGCTGAGTGGTGTCCCTGTTGGGGAAGGGAAAATGAAATTCATAAGTTAGCTGATCAATAAACTGTTCGCCATACCATTCGAAACCGGATTTAATAAGGTTAATTTCATCCAGTTCGTGTACCGCAAAATCGTTGTAGGTTGTAATAAGTTCGTTGGCCGGGAGTGTACTTTGATTCATTGTTTCAATACGTTTACCAACTTCTTCTCCCGAAGTGATAAAATAATAATTCAGGTCGCTAAATTTGTTTTTATCATATTCAAAGGCTTTTCTACCTGAATTGTAATTCCATTTTCCGGATGATTGACCGTAAAAAAGAAAATAATCTCCCTGATCAAAAGTTCCGTCTCCGCCATCAAAAACCATTATCGCATTCTCCTGAAGGTCATCATATCTGAAATCATCATTTGCCTGAGGGAGCATCCCGCCTCCATTACCAAATAATTTAATCGTTGATGACTGTAAT